>NZ_AXCA01000178.1:0-65190 GCF_000475415.1 Halomonas sp. PBN3
CCAGGGACGGCCGAGGTAGCGTACAGGGAGGTATTTACAGCGCCTCCTCGTAGGCTTATCACCAGATCAGCCCCGAGCTATCGAGCAGCCAGGCTATCTGCGATAGCCCTGATGCCATTCCGTGATAGGCAGACAGTACCGTCCAAAACCGGGATAATGCCCGGTTTCGTTCGCCCACGCCCAACGCTCCCCCGGTGCCCCATGGAAATCAAGGTCAACTATCTCGACAACCTCCGCCTGGAGGCCAAGTTCGACGACTTCACGGTCATCTCCGACCAGCCCATCCGCTACAAGGGCGACGGCTCGGCGCCGGGGCCCTTCGACTACTTCCTGGCCTCCTCGGCGATGTGCGCGGCCTACTTCGTCAAGGTCTACTGCAACGCCCGCGACATCCCCACCGAGAACATCCGGCTGTCGCAGAACAACATCGTCGACCCGGAGAACCGCTACAAGCAGGTCTTCAAGATCCAGGTGGAGCTGCCGGAGGATATCTCCGACAAGGACCGCCAGGGCATCCTGCGCTCCATCGACCGCTGCACCGTGAAGAAGGTGGTGCAGGAAGGCCCCGACTTCGACGTCGAGGTGGTGGAGAACATCGACGAGGACGCCCAGGCGCTGCTGATGGGGGTGCCCAAGGGCGCCGAGCGCGGCGAGGGCACCTGGATCGAGGGCAAGGACCTGCCGCTGGAGCAGACCATCGCCAACATGTCGGGGATGCTGGCCGAGCTCGGCATGAAGATCGAGATCGCCTCCTGGCGCAACATCGTGCCCCACGTCTGGTCGCTGCACATTCGCGACGCCGCCTCGCCGATGTGCTTCACCAACGGCAAGGGCGCCACCAAGGAGAGCGCGCTGTGCTCGGCGCTGGGCGAGTTCATCGAGCGCCTCTCCTGCAACTTCTTCTACAACGACCAGTTCTTCGGCGAGGCGATCGCCGACGCCGAGTTCGTCCACTACCCCGACGAGAAGTGGTTCCAGCCTGGGCCGGACGACGCCCTTCCCGAGGGGATCCTCGACGCCCACACCCGCGAGATCTACGACCCCGAGGGGGAGCTTCGCGGCTCGCACCTGGTCGACACCAACTCCGGCCGGGCGGATCGCGGCATCGTCTCGCTGCCCTTCGTGCGCCACTCCGACGGCGAGACCGTCTACTTCCCCTCGAACCTGATCGAGAACCTCTACCTCAGCAACGGCATGAGCGCCGGCAACACCCTGGCCGAGGCCAAGGTGCAGTGCCTCTCGGAGATCTTCGAGCGGGCGGTGAAGAAGCAGATCATCGAGCAGGAGTTGGTGCTGCCCGACGTGCCCGATGAGGTGCTGGCGCGCTACCCCGAGATCGTCGAGGGCATCCAGGCCCTGGAGGCCCAGGGCTTCCCGGTGCTGGTCAAGGATGCCTCGCTCGGCGGCCAGTTCCCGGTGATGTGCGTCACCCTGATGAACCCCAGGACCGGCGGCGTCTTCGCCTCCTTCGGCGCCCACCCCAGCTTCCACGTGGCCCTTGAGCGCAGCCTCACCGAGCTGCTGCAGGGGCGCAGCTTCGAGGGGCTCAACGACTTCCTGGCGCCCACCTTCAACTCCCTGGCGGTCACCGAGCCCAACAACTTCGTCGAGCACTTCATCGACTCCTCCGGGGTGATCTCCTGGCGCTTCTTCAGCGACAACGCCGACTTCGCGTTCTGCGACTGGGACTTCTCCGGCAGCAACGCGCAGGAGGCCGAGGCTCTGTTCGGCATCCTCGACGAGATGGAGCTGGAGGCCTACGTCGCGATCCACGAGGACCTGGGCGCGCCGGTGTGCCGCATCCTGGTGCCGGGCTTCTCCGAGGTCTACCCGGTGGAGGACCTGGTGTGGGATAACACCAACATGGCGCTGGACTACCGCGAGGAGATCCTCAACCTGCACTGCCTCGACGATGACCAACTGGCCGACCTGCTGGAGCGCCTGGAGGAGAGCCAGCTCGACGAGCACATGACCATCATCAGCCTGATCGGCATCGAGTTCGACGAGAACACCGAGTGGGGCCAGCTCACCATCCTCGAGCTCAAGCTGCTCATCAGCCTGGCGCTGGGTCGCCACGAGGAGGCGCTGGAGCGGGTCGAGATGTTCCTGCAGTTCAACGACAACACCGTGGATCGCAACCTCTTCTACCAGGCGGTGCAGGCGGTGCTGGAGATCGTTCTCGACGACGAGCTCGAGCTCGACGACTTCCGCCGCAACCTCGGGCGCATGTTCGGCGAGGCGACCATCGAGGCGGTGATCGGCTCGGTGCAAGGGAGCGTGCGCTTCCACGGCCTCACCCCCACCGGCATGGACCTGGCGGGGCTCGAGAAGCACCAGCGGCTGATCGAGAGCTACAGGAAGCTCCATGCCCACCGCGCCGCCCGGGCGGGAATGACCGTGTCGCGCGCCTGACCCGAGCCCTGTCTGCCAAGCGCTTGCCGCGTCGTGGTTGAGGCGCGAGATGGCAGCGAGGTGAGAGATGGCCCTGACAGGGGGCAGACGGCTGCGGCCGAATGCCCCGCTGTCGTGCGGGGTGTCATCGTTTAAAATGGATGTTTGAACCTCGGGTGCCGGATGCTGTGGTGCCCCTTGGCCGCGGGGCTCGTCGCGCCTGGCGTCTCCGCGGCTACTTGTCACCGCCACGACCACGGCCTCGGCCTGTCACCGCCACGACCAAGGATGCTCGATGCGCTCTCTCGCCCTCTGCTCACTGTTGATGCTGCTGCTGGCCGGCTGCCAGGAACCGGCCTCCGAGTCCTCGGCGCAGGCGGACGCCCGCCTGGTCAGGATGGCCACGCTTGGCGCCGATGCCGCCACCACGCTGTCGCTGACCGGGGTGCTGCGCGCCCGCTACGAGACGCCCCAGGCCTTCGAGGTCGGCGGCCAGATCGCCACCCGCCACGTCGACGCGGGACAGCAGGTGGCGAAGGGCGAGGTGCTGTTCACCCTCGACCCCAGCGACCTCGAGGCGTCGCTGGCCGCCGCCCGGGCGGAGCTGGCCGCGGCCGAGGCCTCGCTGAGCGTTGCCGAGGCGGAGCTGTCTCGCGCCGAGCAGCTGCTCGCCAGGGACTACTTCAGCCAGCAGGCGTTCGAGCGTGCCGAGCTCGGCGAGCGAGAGGCCGCCACCCGCCGCGATGCCGCCGCCGCCCGCGTGGCCCAGGCCCGCAACGCCCTGGAGGATGCCACCCTGCGCGCCGAGGCCGACGGCACCCTGATCGAGGTCAGCGGCGAGCCCGGGCAGGTGGTGGGCGTCGGCCAGGCGGTCGCCACCCTGGCCCAGGCGGGGCCGCGCGAGGTCGAGGTCCATTTCCCTGCCCGCGCGCGTCCCCCCGAGGCCGGCGAACTGCTGGCGGGCGAGCGCCGCCTTCCCCTGAGCCGCCGCGAGGTGGCGGGTGCCGCCGACCCGGCCAGCCGCACCTGGCGCGCGCGCTATCGTCTCGAGGCGCCGCTCGAGGCGCACCGGCTGGGCGAGGTCGTCCAGACGCGCTTCACCCTGGAGCAGGCCCCCGCCGAGGCACGTTTCCGGGTGCCCGTCGCGGCGCTGGATGAGCGCGGCGATGGGCCAAGGCTGTGGCGAATCGTCGAGGGCGAGGCACAGCCGCTGGCGGTGACCCTGCATCGCATGACCCGCGAGCACGCCTGGGTCAGCGGCGAGGGGCTCGAGGCGGGGCGCGAGGTGATCGGCCTGGGCACCCACCTGCTCACCCCGGGCATGGCGGTGCGGGCGCTGGGCGAGGAGGGCGCGGAGTGAGCTTTCCCAACCTCTCCGCGCTGGCGGTGCGCGAGCGGTCCGTCACGCTATTCTTCCTGCTGACCTCGCTGCTGGCCGGCCTCTACGCCTTCGCCTCCATGGGGCGGGCGGAGGACCCGGACTTCACCGTGCGCGTGATGATGGTCTCGGCGGCCTGGCCCGGTGCCTCGCCGGAGGAGATCCAGCAGAGCGTGGTCGATCCGCTGGAGAAGCGCATCCAGGAGGTCGAGGACCTCTATCGCATCGAGACCACCATTCGCCCGGGGCGCGCCGACCTCAAGGTGGAGTTCGAGGACGACACCGCCGCCGAGGTGATGGAGCAGCGCTTCTACCAGGTGCGCCGGCGGATGCAGGACGCCGCGCCCCACCTGCCCGAGGGGGTGGTAGGGCCGCTGATCAACGAGGACTTCGGCGACGTCTACTTCTCGCTGGTCGCCCTGAGCGCGCCGGGGCTGCCGATGCGCGAGCTGGTGCGCGAGGCGGAGGCGATCCGCGACCGCCTGCAGCGCGTGGAGGGCGTCAACAAGGCGCAGGTGCTGGGCGAGCGGGAGGAGCGCATGCACCTCGACTTCGACCTGGCCCGGTTGCAGAGCCTGGGCGTCTCCCCCCAGGCGGTCTTCGAGGCCATCGAGGCACACAACCGCCTGCTGCCCGCCGGCAGCGTGGACAGCGAGGGGCCGCGCCTCTTCCTGCGGGTCGACCACGACCTCTCGGAGCCCGAGGCCCTGGCCGAGGTGCCCATCCGCATCGGCGAGCGGTTGATTCGCCTGGGCGACATCGCCGAGGTCTCCCGTGGCTACGAGGACCCGCCGAGCTACCTGGTACGTGCCTTCGGCGAGGAGGCGCTGCTGCTGGGCGTGGTGATGGAGGATGGCGTCAACGGCCTGGCCTTCGGTGAGCGCCTCGACGCCTTCTGGGCGCAGGAACGCGAGCGCCTGCCGTTGGGCATGTCGCTCGACGTGATGACCAACCAGGCCGACGCCATCGCCGGCGCCGTCAACCTCTTCCAGGTGAAGTTCCTGGTCGCCGTGGTGGTGGTAATGCTGGTCACCATGCTGGCGGTGGGGCTGCGCGCCGGCATCGTGGTGGGCATCGCCATCCCGGTGACCCTGGCGCTCACCTTCGTGGCCATGCTGGCCATGGGCATCAACCTCGACCGCATCACCCTCGGCGCGCTGATCATCGCCCTGGGGCTGCTGGTCGACGATGCCATCATCGCCATCGAGATGATGATCGTGAAGATGGAGGAGGGCTGGGACCGCCTTGCCGCCGCCTCCCACGCCTGGCAGGTCACCGCGGCGCCGATGCTGTTCGGCACCCTGGTCACGGTGGCCGGCTTCGTGCCCATCGGCTTCGCCCGGTCGGCGGTGGGGGAGTACGCGGGCAACATCTTCTGGGTGCTGGGCATCGCGCTGACGCTGTCGTGGATCGTGGCCGTGGTGTTCACCCCCTACCTCGGCGTCAAGCTGCTGCCCGAGCAGCAGGCGACCCATGGCCAGCATGAGGCCTACCAGTCGCGCGGCTATCGGCGCCTGCGCGGAGTGATCCGCACCTGCGTGCGCTTCCGCAAGAGTGTGGTGGCGGTAACGCTGGCGCTGCTGGTGGCCGCCGTGGCGGGCATGGCCGGGCCGGTGGAGAAGCAGTTCTTCCCCAGCTCCGACCGCCCCGAGGTCCTGGTCAGCGTCTATCACCCCCAGGGCACGGCCATCGGCGCGACCGACGCTACCACCCGGCGTCTCGAGGCGCTGATCCATGAGGCCGAGGGGGTCGAGTCGCTCTCCGCCTATGTGGGGGCCGGCGCGCCGCGCTTCTTCATCTCCGCCAACCCCGAGCAACCCAACCCGGCCTTCGCCAAGCTGATCGCCGTGACGCAAGGTGTCGAGTCGCGCGAGCGGCTGATCGAACGGCTCGAGGCGCGCATCGCGGCCGGCGACTTCCCCGAGGCGCGGGTGCGCGTGGAGCGGCTACTCTACGGTCCGCCCGTGGAGTGGCCGGTCACCATCCGGGTGGTGGGCGACGATGCCGACCGCCTGCGCCAGATCGGCCATGAGGTGCGCGAGGTGATCGCCGCCAACGAGGCCACCCGGGACCCGCACCTGGAGTGGGACGAGCGGGCGCCGCGGCTGCACCTGGCGCTGGACCATCATCGCCTGCGGCTGATCGGCCTGACCCCGGACGAGGTGGCGCGTCAGCTGCAGTTCCAGCTGGATGGCATCACCATCACCGAGCTTCGCGACGGCATTCGCCTGGTGCCCGCCGTGGGGCGCGGGGCCGCCCGGGACATCGAGGAGGTGCAGAGCCTGGAGGTGGTCAACCGCGACGGCCGCCGTGTGCCGCTCACCCAGTTGGGGGAACTGGAGACGGTCTACGAGGAGCCGGTGATCCGGCGGCTCGACCGGGAGCCCTTCCTGGCCGTCAACGCCGATATCCAGGGCGCCCAGCCCAACGACGTGACCCAGGCGGTGTGGGAAGCGCTGGCCGAGGTGCGCGAGCGCCTGCCCGCCGGCTACCGGCTGGAGATCGGCGGCTCGGTGGAGCAGTCCGACAAGGCCGAGGCCTCGATCCAGGCGCTGCAGCCGCTGATGGTGGTGCTGATGCTGATCTTCATCATGCTGCAGATGCGCTCCTTCGCCGGCACCTTCATCGTGGTGGCCACCGCCCCGCTGGGGCTGATCGGCGCGGTGGCCGCCCTGCTGCTGTTCCAGCAGCCCTTCGGCTTCGTGGCCACCCTGGGACTGATCGGCCTGGCGGGTATCCTGATGCGCAACACCCTGATCCTTACCCAGCAGGTGGCGGACAACGCCAGGGACGGGATAGCGATGTTCGATGCCGTGGTGGAGGCGGCCGTGCAGCGCGCCCGCCCGGTGATCCTCACCGCCCTGGCGGCGATGCTGGCCTTCATCCCGCTGACCCTGGACAGCTTCTGGGGACCGCTGGCCTATGTGCTGATCGGCGGCGTGGCCGTCGGCACCCTGATCACGCTGCTGTTCGTGCCGGCGCTCTATGCGCTCTGGTACCGCATCGCACCCCGGGCGTAACCTTGACCTCGGGACCCGTCGCGCTCCCCCCCGACAACGGACTGCCGCCATGCTTCGCTCTTGCCTTCATGCCCTCTTTCGCCGCTTCGAGACCCTGGTGGACCCCTATCCGGCGGGCCGGCCCGGCACGCCGCCGCGGGGGCTCTTCGCCTTCATCCTGCACTTCTCGCGGCCGGTATTGCCGCTGCTGGTCGTGATGTCGCTGCTCACCGCCCTGGTCTCGGCGGCGGAGGTGGTCTTCTTCGGCTACATGGGCGACCTGGTGGACTGGTTGGCCACCGCCGAGCGCGAGGGCTTCTTCGCCGAGTACGGTTGGCGCCTGGCCGGCATGGCGGCGCTGGTGGTGGTCGGCCTGCCGCTGATCACCCTGCTGCAGGCGCTGGTGACCCACCAGAGCATCTTCGGCAACTACCCGATGATCGGCCGCTGGCTGGCGCACCGGCACATGCTGGGCCAGAGCCTGGCCTTCTACCAGGACGAGTTCGCCGGGCGGGTCTCCCAGAAGGTGATGCAGACGGCCCTGGCGATCCGCGAGACGGTGATGAAGCTGATGGACCTGATGGTCTACGTGGTCGTCTACTTTGCCGGTGCCATGCTGCTGATGGGCGGCGCCGAGCCCTGGCTGATGCTGCCGCTGGTGCTGTGGCTGGTCGGCTACCTCGCCATCATGCGGGTCTTCGTGCCGCGCCTGCGTCGGGTCTCCATGGAGCAGGCCGACGCCCGGGCGGTGATGACCGGGCGCATCGTCGACAGCTACAGCAACATCCAGACCATCAAGCTGTTCGCCGACACCGGCCGCGAGCAGGCCTACGCCCGCGACGCCATGGAGGGCTTCATGACCACGGTGCATCGCCAGATGCGCCTGGCCACCGGCCTCACCGTCAGCCTGACCCTGCTCAACTCGCTGCTGCTGGCCGGGGTGGCTGCCATGGCCATCGGCGCCTGGTACCTGGAGGCGGTGTCGCTGGGCGTCATCGCCGTGGCCATCGCCCTGGTGATGCGCATCCGCTTCATGTCCAACTGGATCCTGTGGGAGGTGGCGAGCCTGTTCGAGAACATCGGCACCGTGCAGGACGGCATCAACACCATCGCCCGGGAGCCGGCGGTGACCGACGCCCCCGACGCCGGCGAGCTCGCCGTGCCCCATGGCGAGATCCGCTTCGAGGCGCTGCGCTTCGGCTACGAACGCCCGGACGGGGAGGGCCGTAGGGTCTTCGATGGCCTGGAGCTGACCATCGCCCCGGGCGAGAAGGTGGGGCTGATCGGCCGCTCCGGCGCCGGCAAGTCGACGCTGGCCAACCTGCTGCTGCGCTTCTACGACCTGGAGGGCGGACGCATCCGGATCGACGGCCAGGACATCGCCGGGGTGACCCAGGAGTCGCTGCGTCGAAGCATCGGCATGGTCACCCAGGACACCTCGCTGCTGCATCGCTCGGTGCGCGACAACATCCGCTACGGCAGCCCGGAGGCCAGCGAGGCGCAGATCCGGGAGGCGGTGCGCCGCGCCCATGCCGACACCTTCATCGACGACCTGGTGGACCTGCAGGGGCGCCGCGGCCTGGATGCCCACGTCGGCGAGCGCGGTGTGAAGCTCTCCGGCGGCCAGCGCCAGCGCATCGCCATCGCCCGGGTGCTGCTCAAGAACGCCCCCATCCTGGTGCTCGACGAGGCCACCTCGGCGCTGGACTCCGAGGTGGAGGCGGCGATCCAGGAGCAGCTCTACACCCTGATGGAGGGCAAGACGGTGATCGCCATCGCCCACCGCCTCTCCACCATCGCCATGCTCGACCGCCTGGTGGTGATCGACGAGGGGCAGATCGTCGAGAGCGGCACCCACCGGGAGCTGCTGGCGCGAGACGGCCTCTACGCCGCCCTGTGGCGCCGCCAGTCCGGCGGCTTCATCGGGGTGGAGGTCGACGGAGAAGCCGTCGGCGCCTCATGAACGAGGTGCCGACCCCTCGTCGCCGTGCGGGTCGGCCTTCTCCAGCGCGGGGAGCACCAGGACCCGGCACGGGGCGTTGACCGCCACATACTCGACGGTGGCGCGGCGCAGGGGCCAGCGGCCGCTGCTTCCACGGGACACCAGCACCATCAACTCGGCGCCGAGCTGGGCCGCCAGGCCCACCAGCTTCTCGCCGGCGTTGCCCGCCACCACATGCAGGCTGGCCTCGCGATCCAGGGGCAGGTACTTGCGCACCAGCAGGTCCAGCGTCTTGTGTACCTCCGCCTCCTTCTCCTCGGGGGCCTCGCCGGTCACGTGGGGGAAGAAGCCTCCACCGCCGGGGTGGTAGACGCTGGCCAGGTGGAGCTCGCCGTCCTCGGCCAGCATCTCCATGGCGGCGGCGATGGCGCACTTGCCCTCGCCATCGTCTTCCGGGTCAATGGCGAGCAATAGTTTCCGGTACATCAGCGGTCTCCTGTGTGGTCGCAGCGGTGCCCTCGACCTCGGGCAGGGCCCTGCCCTGGACCAGGTCATCCACGCCGTAGCCGCGATAGTCCGCCCGCAGGGTCCTGAACAGCGCGATCGCCATGAAGGCCAGCAGAATGCAGAACGGCAGGCCCAGGGCGGTGATCACATTCTGCAGGGCGTCCAGCCCGCCGGCCAGCAGCAGCGTGGCGGCGATGCCTCCCTGGGCGGCGGCCCAGAAGATCCGCTGGCGCACCAGGGAGGGCTGGTCGTCGCGCCGGGTCAGCATGTCGATCACCAGGGAGGCGGAGTCGGACGAGGTGGTGAAGAAGATCACGATGATGGCCACGCTCAGCGCCGAGGCCACACTGGTCAGGGGCAGTCCCTCCAGGAAGGCGAAGATGGCCACCGAGGGATCCTGCTGCACCTGGACCGCCAGCGCTGCCTGGCCGCTCATCTCCGCCTGGATGGCCGATAGCCCGAAGATGCCGAACCACACCAGCGTGAAGGCCGTGGGGGCGAACAGCACGCCGCCCACGAACTCGCGAATGGTCCTGCCCCGGGAGATACGAGCGATGAAGATGCCCACATAGGGCGCCCAGGAGATGGTCCACGCCCAGTAGAACAGGGTCCACTGGC
Organism: Halomonas sp. PBN3; assembly: GCF_000475415.1. Taxonomy (NCBI): domain Bacteria; kingdom Pseudomonadati; phylum Pseudomonadota; class Gammaproteobacteria; order Oceanospirillales; family Halomonadaceae; genus Halomonas; species Halomonas sp. PBN3. The sequence goes on from NZ_AXCA01000178.1 coordinate 9,836, forward strand.
GCTGCCAGTCGCTCTCCCGGAAGGTTTCCGTCCAGAAGGCCAGCCAGGGCAGGGTACCGAGGTAGGCGCCCACGCTCTGGACCATGCCCTCGGCAATGAACACCGTGGGGCCGACCAGCAGCACGAAGCCTAGCAGCAGCATGGCCAGCACGATGTTGACCTGGGAGAGGCGGCGAACGCCCTTGTCCAGCCCCAGGGCCACCGAGGTGGCGGCGATGCCGGTGATCACGGTGATCAGGGCGAGCTGGACCAGCGCGCTGGAGGGCACGCCGAACAGGTAGCCCAGGCCGCTGTTCAGCTGCAGGGTGCCCAGCCCCAGCGAGGTGGCGACCCCGAACAGGGTGCCCAGCACCGCGATCACGTCGATCGCCCAGCCCCAGGGGCCGAAGGCGCGCTCGCCCAGGATCGGATAGAAGAGGCTGCTGATGCGCATCGGCAGGCGATGGCGGTAGGCGAAGTAGCCGATCGCCAGGCCGGGCATGGCGAAGATGGTCCAGGTGTGCAGGCCGAAGTGGTAAAGGGCGATGGTCATGGCATCGCTCGCCGCCTGTTCCGAGCGTGGGGTGACGCCGTCGAAGGGTGGGGCGGCGAAGTGGGAAATCGGCTCTGCTACGCCCCAGAACATCAGGATGGTGCCGATGCCGGCGGCGAACAGCATGGTGAACCAGGTCAGGTTGGAGTAGTCGGGCCGGCTGTCGTCGGCGCCCAGGCGGATGTTGCCGTAGCGACTGACGGCGAGCGCCAGCAGGAAGATCAGCAGGGCGCTGACGGCGAGGATGTAGAACCAGCCCAGGTGGCCGGCGACCCAGCCGGTGAGCAGGCCGAAATACCGGGCGACGGCCTCGTCGAAGGGGATCGCGATGGCCACGAAGAGCATCGCGATGCCGGCCGAGGTGAAGAACACACCGGGGATGGTCTGGAGCCCGAGCCGACGCTGTAGCCATGTCAGCACACGCGCCTCCATTGCGTTGGTCAATGCCGATGGCGGAGCCTCCACGCTAGCATAGGGCGTGAGTCGCTGCAGGCGAGTGCCGCCCAGCCCGGGCCATCGAGGAGCGGTCCGTACGGCAAGCGGGGTTGGACCAGGCGATCCGTGAGGCCCGCCGCTGCGATGCTGACTACGCTTGTAGCGATATCAGTGTTCTGTCGCGGCAACGAGAAAGGTGAACGCCATGTCCATGGAGCGAGTGAGACAGCATCTCGATGAACAGAACATCAAGTATTCCATCCTGCAGCACTCTCCCGCCTATACCGCGCAGGAGGTCGCCGAGTCCGTCCATGTGACCGGCAGGCACTTCGCCAAGTGCGTGATGGTGAAGATCGACGGACGGCTGGCGCAGGTGGTGCTGCCGGCACCCGATCAGGTGGACCTCACGCGCATGGCGCACTCCGTCGGCGCAACATCCGTCGAGCTGGCCAGGGAGGAGGAGTTCAAGGAGAGTTTCCCGGATTGCGAAGTCGGCGCGATGCCGCCCTTCGGTAACCTTTTCGGGATGGAGGTATTCGTCTCCCCGCATCTGACCGCCGCCGATCGCATCGCCTTCAATGCCGGCAGCCACACGGACGTCATGCAGCTGTCCTTCGGGGACTTCCAGCGGCTCGTGGATCCTATCGAAGTGGCGTTGTGATGGTGGCCGGGCCTGCTCGCCGTCTAGGTCTAAGGCTACCGGTGCTGGTCAACGAGTGAGATACTGGCGGCCTCGCCGAGTCTGAATGGCTCCGCCATGGTGCAATGGCGCGCTCGGAGGAATGTCTTGACCCGGCATGGGTGGGCGCAGGCTGAAAGGGACAGACATGGCACTGGACTACGGATGGCTCCATGACAGGGTCCGGCAGCGTTTCGACTCCGACGCCGCCATGGAGGCCTTCCTGCCCCGGGCGCTTGCGCCCGAGGAGCTCAAGCAACTCGGCGATGACCGCTACCTCTCCGCCATGAGTCGGCGGGTGTTCCGGGCCGGGATGCAGCATTCGGTGGTGGATGCCCGCTGGCCCGCCTTTGAGGCGGCCTTCTGGGGCTTCGCGCCCGAGACCCTGGTGCTGCTGACCCCGGAGCAGCTCGAGGGCTTCATGCAGGATGAGCGCCTCATCCGCCATCGCACCAAGCTGCAGACCATCCCCCGCAACGCCCAGTTCATCCTGGATATCCGCCAGGAGCACGGTGGAACCTTCGCCGAGTTCATCGCCGACTGGCCGAGCCACGACATCGTCGGCCTGTGGCGCCTGCTGGCCAGGCGCGGCGCGCGCCTGGGCGGGCGCTCCGCCGCCGGCTTCCTGCGCCTGGTGGGCAAGGACACCTTCCTGCTCACCAGCGACGTGGTGGCCCGCCTGGTGGCCGCCGGCATCGTCGACCAGGCACCCACCAGCCAGCGTGACCAACAGCGGGTGCAGGAGGCCTTCAACGCGCTGCAGCAGGCATCCGGCAGGCCGCTCTGCCAGCTGTCGGCGATGCTCTCCTTGACGATCAATCCCAGGTTCTAGCGAGAACCGATGACCCGAGCCTTCACCGTGTGGTCGGTTGCTGTTTCGCTGAGCCATAAAAGAGTAAAATCAATGCTCTTTATGGAAAGGCAGGGGAAGATACGATGTCGTCAGATCTGAACAGCCGCTATGGCCTGAATCCCGCGCACAGCGAAGTGGTCGAGACATGCCGGCAGGTGGCGCCGTGCCGCGCCCTGGACATGGGCTGCTCCAACGGGCGCAACGCCCTCTACCTGAGCCAGCTTGGCTTCGACGTGACCGCGGTGGACCACAACCCCGGCGCCATCGACATGCTGCAACAGATTGTCACCCGCGAGGGAATCGAGAACATCGACGCCCAGGTCTACGACCTCAATCGTGCCGCCCTGAACAGGGACTACGGGCTGATTGTCTGCACCGTCACCCTGATGTTCCTCGACCCGTCGCGCGTCGAGGCGGTGATCGCCGACATGCAGGCTCACACCCTGCCCGGGGGCTACAACACCATCGTCTGCGCCATGGACACCGAGGCTTACCCCTGCCCGGTCGGCTTCCCCTTCACCCTCGGCGAGGGGCAGCTGCGCGAGGCCTATGCGGGGTGGGAGCTGGTCAAGTACAACGAGGACTTGGGCACCATGCACAATGGCGCGCGGCTGCAGTTCGCCACCCTGCTGGCGCGCAAGCTTCAAGATTGATCTCGATACCTGATACGTTTCGGGTTACAATGTCAGGATGATCCGGAGCTTCAAACACAAGGGCCTGGCCAAGTTCTTCAAGACCGGTAATACCGCCGGTATCCAGCCAGTACATGCGAAGAAGCTTCGGCTCATCCTCGGTCGCCTGCATGCCGCATCGGGTGCCAAGGACATGGACCTGCCTGGGCTCCGGCTGCATGAGCTATCAGGCAATCGAGCCGGCATCTGGTCGGTCACCGTCAGCGGCAACTGGCGCGTGACCTTCCGTTTCGTGGATGGAGACGCCGAGATCGTGAACTACGAGGACTACCACTGAGGTGCCGCCATGCTGATGCACAATCCCCCTCATCCCGGCGAAGTATTGCGAGAGCTCTGCCTGGAGCCGCTAGGCCTTTCCGTCACGGCGGCGGCAGAGGCGCTGGGCGTGAGCCGAAAAACGCTGAGTGCCGTGCTGAACGGCAAGGCGGGCATCAGCCCCGAGATGGCGATTCGCCTCTCCATCGCCTTCGATACCTCGGCAGAGAGCTGGCTGAACCAGCAGTCCCAGTACGAGCTCTGGCACGCCGAGCAGCACCGAGACGAGCTCAAGGTGAAGAAGCTGGTGGCGGCCTGAAGGAACACCTGGACACGCTATTTCCAGAGAATTGCAGCCGCTTACCTTCCTCCGCTCGGTCGATCCTCGTGGTACCGGGAGGGAGTCGTACCTGTGAGAGAGGTGTCTCATGATAGCCATTACCGCCACCGAGGCCCGCAGCAACCTGTATCGCCTGATCGATGAAACGGCGGAGTCCCACCAGCCGATCGTCATCATGGGCAAGCGCAACAAGGCCGTACTGGTATCCGAGGAAGACTGGTCAGCCATTCAAGAGGCCCTCAACCTGCTCTCAGTACCGGGAATGCGGCAGTCGATCCGTGAGGGCATGGACACCCCCGTGTATGAGTGCGACGAGGAGCTGGACTGGTGAGTGATGGGGGGCTCCGTCTCTTTTCTACATCGAAGCTAGCACCACCAGGCCCCGAGTCATTCAATGGCTCGGGGGCCTTGCGTTGTGGCGCCTTCCTGCATGACGCTCTGGGGTCCGGGTAGAGGAGGGCAGACGATGAAGACGATAGGGCTGATCGGCGGCATGAGCTGGGAATCGACCCAGACCTACTACCGGCTCATCAACCAGGGGGTGAAGGCGCGGCTGGGCGGGCTGCACTCCGCCCGGCTGGTGCTCTACAGCGTGGACTTCGCCGAGATCGAGGCGCTGCAGCACCGCGGCAACTGGGCGGCCACTGCGCAGATCCTCGGCGATGCGGCCCGCTCCCTGGCGGCGGCCGGCGCCGACTTCCTGGTGCTGTGCACCAACACCATGCACAGGGTCGCCCCGCAGATTGAGCAGGCCGTGGATATTCCCCTGCTGCATATTGCCGATGCCACCGCCAATGAGCTGCACCGGCAGGGCGTGACCCGGGTAGGGCTGCTGGGCACCCGCTTCACCATGGAACAAGCCTTCTATCACGAGCGCCTGGAGGCGCAGGGCATCGAGGTGCTGGTTCCCGATGCCGCACAGCGCGAGCGGGTCCACACCGTCATCTACGACGAGCTCTGCCGCGGCGAGATCCGCGCGGATTCCAAAGCTGAGTATCTTGAGATCGTGGCCTCGCTGGCCGGGCAGGGCGCCCAGGGCGTCATCCTCGGCTGCACCGAGATCGGGCTGCTGATCCATGCCGACGACACGGAGGTTCCCCTCTTCGACACCACCGCCATCCACGCCGAACAGGCGGTGGAGGCTGCCCTTGCTACTAAACTCGACTTTGCAACGCCGTACCGGCTCACATAGGCTCACGATAATGAATAACTCGCAGGGAGCCAGGAAGGCACAGCGCGACGCTCAATGACTACCGCATGGATGGCTGCAGGCCGTGAACATGCCCAGGTAGGGGCGGTAGCATGTCCCGGCTCCCAAACGCACCCTCACCCAAGAGGGCTTCGTACTCCCGCAAAGCCTTTGCCCAGTACATGAGTGTAGATCTGGGTGGTTTCTACGCTCTTGTGGCCAAGCAACTCTTGTACCGTGCGGATATCCGTGCCCTGGTTCAGAAGCTGAGTGGCGAAGCTGTGCCGGAGGGTATGGCAAGAGCCTGGACGGGTAAGTGAAGCAGCACGCATGGCCTGTCTCACCGCTCTTTGCACCGCTGACGGATGGATATGATGTAGCACGACCTTTCCGGTATCGTCGAAGCAAGGGCGGCTGGCGGGGAAGAGCCACTGCCAGGCCAGGGAGACACCGGCATTGGGGTACTTGCGATCGAGCGCGTGGGGCAGTGTCACCGGCACGCTCCCATGCTGCAGGCGATCGTCAAGCTGATGTTTGGCCGCCGTTATTCTGAGCTGTAGGGCGGGAATGCTGATCCCAGGGAGTAGGGTGGTTCTGTCCTTGTCGCCCTTGCCTGCTCTCACCGTTATGATCTGGCGTTCGAAGTCGATATCGCGGACACGCAATCGGCACGTCTCAATGAGGCGCAGCCCTGAGCCATACATCAAGGTAGACATCAGGTGCATGGGGCCAGATAGATGGCTCAACACGCGCATGACATCCTCGTGAGAAAGCACCACCGGAAGCCGACGAGGACGCTTGGCACGTGAGAACTCTCCGATATCGCCCAAGGGCTGGTCGAGTACGTGCCGATAGAGGAACACAAGGGCATTCAGCGCCTGATTCTGCGTGGCCGCCGCTACCCGCCGCTCCACTGCCAAATGTTCCAGGAAGGCGCGGACCTCCGCGCCGCCCATGCCGGCGGGATGCCGGACTCCGTGGAAGCGAATGAAGTAGCGTATCCAGTAGCAGTAGGTCTTCTCGGTGCGCGGGCTGTAGCGTTTCACCCGTAGGGTGGCCTTGACCCGGTCCATCAGCTTCGGCGGTTTGCTGTGCGTATCCATACTCCCGTCCTCCCGATGCATGGATGTCCATACAGTATTATTGACGCTGGCAAAACGCGCAAGCGTGCGAATTTTGTATAGGTGGCCAAGTTTTTCTTTGGGAATAATGAAATCAAGGTGTTAGCTGGTAAAAGCTTGCGATGATAAGATTGTTGAACGCGCGTGCTCGTTCAAGTCAATAAACGAGCACGCTGTCTAATACCTGTTAGCCAGAATCGAAAGAGTTTCGAAGGAGAGGTCGCAATATGGCAAAGTTCAACCCCAATGAACTGAAGCGCAAGATGCGAGAAGCCCAGCGTAAAGCGGAACAGCAGATAAAGCGCGAGGTTGATAAAGTCAATCGTGCCAACAAGAAGATAATAGATGACCACAATCGAAAGGTTGATGCTCATAATCGGAAAGTGATCGCCGACCATAATAGACAGGTGCGGCGGCATAACCAGAGGGCAGATGCTCACAATCGGAAAGTCATTGCCGAATTAAACAGGCAGTTAAGATCTTCATCGAGCCCAGTGAGGTACACCGAACCAGAGAGGCAACTTGCCGATAGGGTTCATCAGGCGGTTGCATCACTGGATCCTCGTGAATACGACTCATTTCTAAGTTATGCCCGTATTGATGGAAGCGAAGTGGCCGGTCAGCTCAGGGGTGAGCTAGAGAGCTTGGGTGTTGCTGTTTGGTTCGATGAGGTCGCGATTGTTCCAGGGCGAAGCCAATCACTCCAGATGGATGCTGGGCTTAGAAAAGCTCGCTCAGGTATTGCGGTACTGACACCAGCCTACTTAACAGGACGCTTCTGGACTGAGCGTGAGCTTGGAGCTTTGTTGAATAAGAGTACGCTGATTCCTGTCTTACACAACGTCACCTTCGATGACGTTAAGCAATATAGTGGTATCCTTCCCGATTTAGCGGGCTTTACCACTGAGCATGATTCAATTGAAGATATAGCCAAGAAAATCGCTGGCGCTGTGCTAATGGAAGATGATGAATAACGTTGAAATTTTGGCTAACAATCGGCTGCACGCCGACCGGTTTTCCGCCGCTTCGCGGCTCCAAGCCGGCGGGTGAGCCGGGCGTTATGTTTGCGACGAGATACCAAAATTGGAGTATTGATGAGTTTAGACGGATTGGTTGTTCGGGAAGCAAGAGATGGTGACTATGCATCTCTCGTTGCGCTGGAGCAGAAAGTGATCGCCGCTGAGCGCCCGTATAATGCATCTCTGAAGAAAGAAGATGCTTATTACTACGACATCGAAAAGCTGATTTCGGATCACGACAGTAGGTTGGTCGTTGGAGAGGTTTCTGGCGCCATTATCGCTACAGGTTACGTTCAGGTTCGCCACTCCAAACCTGCCTTGGATCATGAAAGTCATGGATACTTGGGCTTTATGTATGTGGAAGAGGAGTATAGGGGGCTCGGGTTAAACAAAGTTATCTTGCAAGATCTGGTGGGTTGGGGCCAACGACGAGGAGTAACGGACTTCTATCTTGACGTGTATGCGGAGAATAATTCCGCAGTTCGAGCGTATGAGAAGTTTGGCTTCCGAGGTTCCCTGCTAGAAATGAAGCTGAATCTTGAGAGTTGACTCAAAACATAACCATTGGCTGTTGTCGGACGCACCTGCGCTGGCGCTCCGGTGCGCCGCAAAGCCAGGGCGTTATACCTCAAGGAGGAGCATATGAGAAAACTGGTAAGTTCAGGCTCTCCTTTGGAAGAACCGATTGGGTTTTCCAGAGCATGCAGAGTTGGAAACATGATTTCTGTCGCCGGCACGGCACCCATAGAGAATGGTGAAACTACCTGCGTTGGGGATGTTTATGGGCAGACCAAGTATTGCTTGGAACTGTCTATTCGGGCTATCGAAGAGGCTGGAGGAAAACCGACAGATATAATCAGAACTCGCATCATGCTCACTGACATTTCTCGTTGGGAGGAAGCCGCCAAAGCACATGGTGAGCTATTTTCTGCAATAAAGCCCGCGTGTACGTTTGTTGAAGTAAGCCGCTTCATCAATCCGGACTGGCTTGTAGAAACGGAGATCGATTGTGTCCTGGGTCAGGTATAACAAGGCCAGGCACGCGACGCCTACTGCATTGCGGCTTCGCCTCCATTCCGTAGCCGCGCATGCTGGCTGGCGTTATGCGCTTGCAGTCTGGCCGGTTATCTCAGTCATGTAGTCAAAACGAATAGACTCTTCAGGAGAATACATGAACATCACTACTTCGATTTGGTTTTTCATCGTACCTTTTGCAATTGCAGCCGCGATCCCTGGCCCCGCACAAGGTGTGTTGATCTGTCAGGTTCTCTCGCGGGGCGGGCGCGCCAGTGTTTCTTTCATCGTCGGCATGGTGCTGGGAAATGCTGCTTGGTTGGTTGTTGCGATGCTCGGGCTTGCCGCGCTAGCTTTACGCTTTGAGGCTGTTTTTATCACGGTAAAATGGCTCGGCATTGCCTACATTTTGTTCGTCGCTTGGAAGCTCTGGACTCGGGACACCTTGCGGGGACAGCTCACATCCGCGTCCGCGTTTTCCGTTGGGCGCGGCATCCTGGCCGGATCATTCCTGACGCTCAGCAATCCCAAGGCGGTGATCTTCTTTGGGGCTGTGCTGCCCCACGCCTTCGACATGACGGCACTGTCGCTGTCTGAGGTCGGGCTGATCCTAGCTTTGGGACTCGGGATCGACCTTGCGGTCCAATTCGCTTATCTGGCGGCGGCTTTAAAGGTTCGTCGTGCAGCTAGCTCCCCGAAGGTGATGAAGCGGGTGAATAGAACCTCTGCCGGCTTGATGGCTGGTTGTGCGGGCTGGCTGGCGCTCTCCCGGTAGGTTGCATAACTCCTCGGTTCTGATGCAAAAGTTACCGGGAAAGACAGTGATGGCGCATAATTCAGTCGTTATGCATAGGGGGGTAAGTGCATGGTCATCGAGCTACCAACGCCCGAATTACAAGGCTCTGAGCCATTGGTTGAGTGTATTGAGTCTCGGCGCAGCGTAAGAGAATATACGCAGGCACCGCTACCTTTAGGTGTTTTGTCCCAATTGCTTTGGTCGGCCCAAGGCGTAACCGGTGCCGATCAAAAAAGATCAACTCCATCAGCAGGTGGGTTATACCCGCTGTATCTACAAATTGTGGTGCAGCGGGTATCGGAACTTGAGCCCGGTACCTATGAGTATAAGGCTGAAAGCCATTCGCTGGAGCTAGTCGGTAGCTGTATTCCGGAAGGGGCGATGCACGAGCTAGGGATTGGCGATCAACCATGGTTGAAAGAGGCAGCTATCGTCATCGGGGTTTCAGCGAAACTCGGAGTTGCGGTTCGGCACTTTGAATCTCAGCCACCCGAGGGAGAGCGAGGTGCTCGCTATGTATATATGGAAACTGGGGCTTTAGCACAAAATGTTCATCTCCAGAGTACGGCTCTCGGACTTGGTTGTGTTCTGGTGGCAGGGTTTGATGATGCAAGGGTCAAGGAAGCATTGAGGTTACCCTCAAACTTGGAACCAACTGCACTGCTGTGTATCGGGCAACGGCGGGAGATTTAACAGTGCATAACAATACGCGTCACGCGGATGTCCTTTACGCCGCTTCGCTCTGTAAAGGCCACCGGTGCGCTCAGCGTTAGCCATACGGGAGTTAGAGTGTCAGCTATAACTGATCATCCATGCTTTAATCAGCCGAAAAATCAAGAAGCAAGATTATGGCGATATATGGACTTTACTAAGTTCGTATCATTGCTGTCGTCAGAAAGCTTGTTCTTTTGTAGGGCAGATCTGTTCAAAGATCCATTTGAAGGCTCCTACTCAAAGGCCAACGTGGCTTTGAGACCACATGTGTACAAAGACATACCAGGTGAACAACTTGAGAAAATGACGACTCAGATGGCTGATTTCTCTAAATGGATTCGGGGTTGGACCTATATAAATTGTTGGCACGCTAATGAGTATGAGTCGGCGGCTATGTGGGATTTATACGCGAAAACCAATGAAGCTGTCGCTATTGAGACAAATTATTTAAAACTAAAAGATGCGTTACCCGAGAATGTTTATCTTGGGTTGGTTAATTACATAGATTATGACAGTGAATGGTTGCCAGAAGGGAACTCGTTTTACCCTTTCACCCACAAAAGAAAATCGTTCGAGCACGAAAAAGAAGTTAGAGCCGTTATTCAAGAGCTACCTAATGCTGAAAAGGGAATCGCTGTTGGAAAAGAAAATCAGCTGTTTGGTTCGGATGTTAAAGTTGATCTAAACTCCCTGATTGAGACTGTCCATATTTCACCTACCGCTCCCAAGTGGTTCGCTGAATTAGTGTCAAACGTAGCATCGAGATATGAGCTGTCTGCACCAATAAATCAGTCTATGCTGTACTCGGAGCCGGTGTACTAATGGCTAACAAGCGCATGTTGTCGGACTGGTTTTCCGCTGCGCTCCAAACCAGCCGCAAATGCGGGCGTTATGCAATACCAAAGCCCCCGGGGCATTCATCTGGCTCGGGGGCTTTCGCTTGTTGGCGTTGCGATTACCTGGCGGCCAGCGCCACCCCTGCCTTGGAGCGGTTGGGCCGGCCGATGGTCTGCGTGATCCAGGTGCCGGTATCGGCGAGCTTGTCGAGGTCGATGCCGGTCTCGATGCCGAGGCCATTGAGCAGGTAGACCACGTCCTCGCTTGCCACGTTGCCGGAGGCGCCCTTGGCGTAGGGGCAGCCGCCGAGGCCGGCGACGGAGCTGTCGACCACGGCGATGCCTTCCTCCAGCACCGCGTAGAGGTTGGCCAGCGCCTGGCCGTAGGTGTCGTGGAAGTGGGCGGCGAGATGGGCCATGGGTACCTCGTCGCTCACGGCCTCAAGCATCCGCTTGGCCTTGAGGGGTGTGCCCACGCCGATGGTGTCGCCCAGCGAGATCTCGTAGCAGCCCATCTCATAGAGTGCCTTGGAGACTTCGGCCACCTTGGCGGGGGCGATCTCGCCCTCGTAGGGGCAGCCCAGCACGGTGGAGACGTAGCCGCGCACCCGCACGCCGGCGGCCTTTGCTCGCTCCAGCACCGGCTCGAAGCGCGCCAGGGACTCGGCCACGGAGCAGTTGATGTTCTTCTGCGAGAAGGCCTCGGAGGCGGCGCCGAACACCGCCACCTCCTCGACGCCGCACTCCAGGGCCGCCTCCAGCCCCTTGAGGTTGGGCGTCAGCGCCGCGTAGGTGACGCCGTCGCGCCGTGTGAGCCCGGTCATCACCTCGCGGTGGTCGGCCATCTGCGGCACCCACTTGGGCGAGACGAAGCTGGCCGCCTCGATGTAGCGGATGCCGGCCGCGCCGAGGCGGTCGATCAGCTCGAGCTTGGTGGCGGTGCTGATCGGCTCGGGCTCGTTCTGCAGCCCGTCGCGCGGGCCGACCTCGACCAGGCGAACCTGTTTCGGGAATGCCATTGGCTTACTCCTCCGCGGCGAATTCGAGCAGCACGTCGCCCTGGCCCACGGTGTCGCCGGCGGCGAAGTGGAAGCTCTCCACGTGGCCATCGGCGGGGGCGGCCATGGTGTGCTCCATCTTCATGGCCTCCATCACCATCAGTGGCATGCCTTTCTCCACCTTCTGGCCCGGCTCCACCAGCAGCGCCACCACGGTGCCGTGCATGGGGGCGGTGAGGGTGGATTCCGCCTCGTGCTGGCCATGGTCGATGGCGTCGATGCGGCGCCAGAACAGGCGGGTCTCGCCGGCGGCGTCGGCCATCACCACCACGCCGTTGGCGGCGAGGCGCGCCTGCAGGCGACGGCGGTGGCCGTTCAAGGTCACCGCCACGGCGTCGCCCTCCAGGTGCTGGATGCGCGCGGTGAGGGTCTCGTCGCCGATCATCAGCTGCCAGGGATCGGCATCGGTCTCGCGGCGGCCCTCCACGATCACCACGTCCTCGGCGTCCGGCGCCTGGGCGCGAGTCAGGTCGTGGCCGGTGGCGCACAGGGCCAGCCGAATGGTGTGGGGCGCGTTGAGGCGGAAGCCGTCGTGGCGATCCCAGGGGGAGTCGCTCTCGCACTCCCGGGAGAGCTGCTTGAGGCCGATCAGCGCCGCGGCGGCATAGGCCTCGGTGGTGACCTCGCGCGGGGCGAACAGGCTCTCCTCGTGCTTCTCGATGAAGCGGGTGTCGAGCTCGCAGCCCTTGAAGGCGGGGTGGGTGGCCAGGCGCTGCAGGAAGGCGCGGTTGGTGACCACGCCCTGCACGTCCAGCGCCGCCAGCGCACGGTTCAGCGTCGCCAGCGCCTGGTCGCGGTCGGCGCCGTGGACGATCAGCTTGGCGAGCATCGGGTCGTAGTGCATGGAGACGGCGTCGCCGCTCTCCACGCCGCTGTCTAGGCGCACCTTGCCGGCATCCAGCCCGGCGCCTGCCAGGTCCAGGGCGAAGCGCGTCAGGGTGCCGGTGGCGGGCAGGAAGTCCTGCTCCGGGTCCTCGGCGTAGAGGCGTGCCTCGAAGCTGTGGCCGGTGATGGTCAGCTCGTCCTGGGCCAGCGGCAGCCGCTCGCCCATGGCCACGCGCAGCTGCCACTCCACCAGGTCCTGGCCGGTGATCATCTCGGTGACCGGGTGCTCCACCTGCAGGCGGGTGTTCATCTCCATGAAATAGAAAGCGCCGTCCTGACCTGGTGAAGAGTCCAGCAGGAACTCCACGGTGCCGGCCCCCACGTAGCCGATCTCGCGGGCGGCGCGCACGGCAGCCTCGCCCATCTCGCGACGCAGCTCGGCGCTCATGCCGGGGGCAGGGGCCTCCTCCAGTACCTTCTGGTGGCGGCGCTGCACGGAGCAGTCGCGCTCGAAGAGGTAGACGCCGTTGCCGTGGCTGTCGCAGAACACCTGGACCTCCACGTGGCGCGGCTGGGTCAGGTACTTCTCGATCAGCATGCGCTGGTCGCCGAAGGCCGCCTGGGACTCGCGGCGGCAGCCGTCGAGGGCGGCCTGGAAGCCGGCGGCGGATTCCACCACCCGCATGCCCTTGCCACCGCCGCCGGCGCTGGCCTTGAGCAGCACCGGGTAGCCGATCTTGTCGGCCTCGGCCTTGAGCAGGGCGTCGTCCTGGTCGTCGCCGTGGTAGCCCGGCACCAGCGGCACGCCGGCGTGGTGCATGCGCGCCTTGGCGGCAGACTTGTCGCCCATGGCGGCGATGGCCGAGGCGGGCGGGCCGACGAAGGTGATGCCGGCCTTCTCCAGGGCCTCCACGAAGGGACCGTTCTCGGAGAGGAAGCCGTAGCCGGGGTGGATGGCGCCGGCGCCGGTGCGCTTGGCGGCCTCGATCACCGCCTCCACCTTGAGGTAGCTGTCGCGGGCGGCGGCGGGGCCCAGGCGCACGGCCTCGTCGGCCTCGCGCACGTGGCGGGCGTTGGCATCGGCGTCGGAGTAGACGGCCACGGTGCGTAGGCCCATGGCGCGCGCGGTGCGCATCACCCGGCAGGCGATCTCGCCGCGGTTAGCGACCAGCAGGGTGTCGAACTTGTTCAGATCGGTAGTCATGAGCGGGGCTCCGCGGCCTTGTTTTCTGCGACACGGTTGTCGCTTTCGTTTGTCCAGGCGGGGCGGCGCTTCTCGAAGAAGCTGGCCAGGCCCTCCTGGCCCTCGGCGCTGACGCGCAGCTCGCTTATCACCCGGCAGGTATGCTCGCGGGTGGCCTTGCTGTCGGGCTCCCGAGCCACCTCGGCGAGCAGCGCCTTGGTGGCGCGCTGGGCCTGGGGCGAGCCGGCCAGCAGCGTCTCGAGCATGGCGGCGACGGCATCGTCGAGCGCATCAGCGTCAACCACCTGGTGAGCCAGGCCCAGGGCCAGGGCGGTGGGGGCGTCCATCACCTCGGCGGAGAGCGCGTAGCGGCGCATCTGGCGTGGCCCGATGGCGCGCTGCACATAGGGGCTGATCACTGCCGGCGACAGGCCGATCTTCACCTCGGAGAGGCAGAACTTGGCCTTTTCGGCGGCGACGACGATGTCGCAGCAGGCGGCCAGGCCCACGGCGCCGCCGAAGGCGGCCCCCTGCACGCGGCAGAGCGTGGGGCAGGGCAGGGTGTCCAGGCCGTGCATCAGGGCGGAGAGCTTGCGCGAATCGGCCAGGTTACCGTCGAAATCGTACTCGACCATGCGCTTCATCCAGTTGAGGTCGGCCCCGGCGGAGAAGCTCTTGCCCTCGGAGCCCAGCACCACCACGCGCACCTCGCCGGAGGTGGCAGCGGCATGCAGCCGCTCCAGGTGGCCGTTGAGCTCGGCGATGAGGTGGTCGTCGAAGGCGTTATGAACCTCGGGGCGCTCCAGCGTCAGCCAGGCGACGCCGCGCTCGTCGAGCTCCAGCCGGGAGAAGGTCTCTTGTGTTGCCATGGTGGAAGTCCTCCCTTACATCCGGAACACGCCGAACTTGGTCTCTTCGACCTCGGCGTTCATGGCTGCGGCGAGCGACAGGCCCAGCACGTCGCGGGTCTGGGCCGGGTCGATGACCCCGTCGTCCCACAGCCTGGCGCTGGCGTAGTAGGGGTGGCCCTGGTGCTCGTACTGCTCGCGGGTGGGCGCCTTGAAGGCTTCCTCTTCCTCCGCAGACCACTCGCGGCCTTCACGCTCGATCTGTTCGCGCTTGACCTGGGCCAGCACGCCCGCCGCCTGTTCGCCGCCCATCACCGAGATGCGCGCGTTGGGCCACATAAACAGCAGGTTGGGGTCGTAGGCACGGCCGCACATGCCGTAGTTGCCGGCACCGAAGCTGCCGCCGATCAGCACGGTGAACTTGGGCACGCGGGCGCAGGCCACCGCGGTGACCAGCTTGGCGCCGTGCTTGGCGATGCCCTCGTGCTCGTACTTGGAGCCGACCATGAAACCGGTGATGTTCTGCAGGAAGATCAGCGGGATCTTGCGCTGGGCGCAGAGCTCGATGAAGTGGGCGCCCTTGACCGCGGATTCGGAGAAGAGCACGCCGTTGTTGGCGACGATGCCCACCGGGTAGCCGTGGATATGCGCGAAGCCGGTGACCAGGGTGTCGCCGTAGTAGCGCTTGAACTCGTCGAAGTCGGAGTCGTCGACGATGCGCGCGATCACCTCACGCACGTCGTAGGGCTTCTTGAGGTCGGTGCCGACGATGCCGTAAAGCTCGCTGGGGTCCAGCTTGGGCGGCTTCGGCTCCTGCATCCTGAGCTGGCCGCGCTTCTGCCAGTTGAGCCGCGAGACGCTGGCCCGGGCGAGCTGCAGGGCGTGGGCGTCGTTCTCGGCGTAGTGGTCGGCCACGCCGCTCTTCTTGGCGTGGACGTCGGCGCCGCCCAGGTCCTCGGCGCTGATGCTCTCGCCGGTGGCGGCCTTCACCAGGGGCGGGCCGCCCAGGAAGATGGTGCCCTGCTCGCGGACGATGATCGACTCGTCGGCCATGGCCGGCACGTAGGCGCCGCCGGCGGTGCAGGAGCCCATTACCACGGCGATCTGCGGGATGCCCTCGGCGGAGAGGGTGGCCTGGTTGTAGAAGATGCGGCCGAAGTGGTCGCGGTCCGGGAAGACCTCGTCCTGGCGGGGCAGGAAGGCGCCGCCGGAGTCGACCAGGTAGATGCACGGCAGGCGGTGCTTGCGGGCGATCTCCTGGGCGCGGATATGCTTCTTCACGGTGAGCGGGAAGTAGGTGCCGCCCTTGACGGTGGCGTCGTTGGCGACGATCACGCACTCGACGCCACTGACGCGGCCGATGCCCGTCACCACGCCGGCGGCGGGCACCGCGGAGTCGTAGACCTCATGGGCGGCCAGGGCCGAGAACTCGAGGAAGGGCGAGCCCTCGTCGAGCAGGTGGTCGATGCGGTCGCGCACGAACAGCTTGCCGCGGGACTCGTGACGGGTGCGGGCCTTCTCGCCGCCGCCCTGGCGGATCGCCGCGGTCAGCTCGCGCAGCTTGGCGACCTCGGTGCGCATCGCCGCCTCGTTGGCCTGGAAGGCCTCGCTGCGCGGATTGATCTGGGACGTCAGGATGGACATGTACCCCTCCGGGGAGCTTTAAGCTGTAAGCCTGAAGCTGTAAGAAAACCCCGTAAGGCAGTGACTTACAGCTTACAGCTTACAGCTTACGGCTTGGGTTAAACGGATTCGTTGAACAGTTCGCGGCCGATCAGCATCCGCCGAATCTCGCTGGTGCCGGCGCCGATCTCGTATAGCTTGGCGTCGCGCAGCAGGCGCCCGGTGGGGAACTCGTTGATGTAGCCGTTGCCGCCGAGCAGCTGGATGGCGTCCAGCGCCACCTGGGTGGCCTTTTCGGCGCAGAACAGGATCACCCCGGCGGCGTCCTTGCGCGAGCTCCGGTCGCGGTCGCAGGCCCCGGCCACCGCGTAGAGGTAGGCGCGGCAGGCGTTCAGGGTGGAGTACATGTCGGCGATCTTGCCCTGCACCAGCTGGAACTCGCCGATGGACTGGTTGAACTGCTTGCGCTCGTGGATGTAGGGCACCACGACGTCCAGGGCGGCCTGCATGATGCCGATGGGGCCGGCGGCGAGCACGGTGCGCTCGAAGTCCAGCCCGCTCATCAGTACCTTCACGCCCTTGTTCAGCTCGCCGAGTACGTTCTCTTCCGGCACCTCGCAGTCCTGGAACACCAGCTCGCAGGTGTTGGAGCCGCGCATGCCCAGCTTGTCGAGCTTCTGGGCGGTGGAGAAGCCGGGCATACCCTTCTCGATGATGAAGGCGGTGATGCCCTTGGAGCCCGCCTCGGGGTCGGTCTTGGCGTAGACCACCAGCACGTCGGCGTCGGGGCCGTTGGTGATCCACATCTTGTTGCCGTTGAGGATGTACTTGTCACCCTCCTTGCGGGCGCGCAGCTTCATGGAGACCACGTCGGAACCGGCGCCCGGCTCGGACATGGCCAGTGCCCCGACGTGCTCGCCGCTGATCAGCTTGGGCAGGTACTTGGCCTTCTGCTCGGCGTTGGCGTTGATCTTGAGCTGGTTGACGCAGAGGTTGGAGTGGGCGCCGTAGGAGAGGCCCACGGAGGCGCTGGCCCGGGAGATCTCCTCCATGGCGATGCAGTGCGCCAGGTAGCCCATGCCGGCGCCGCCATCCTCTTCCGGTACGGTGATGCCGAGCAGGCCCATGTCGCCGAACTTCTGCCAGAGGTCGTTGGGGAACTCGTTCTTCTCGTCGATCTCGGCGGCGCGCGGGGCGATCTCGTCGCGGGCGAAGGCGTTGACTTGCTCGCGCAGCATGTTGAGCTCTTCGTCGAGGCCGAAGTCGAGGGGCTTGTAGGGCGTATGCATGGGCGGAACTCCGTTCTTCTCGTGCGTGCTGATCGTGGGCGGTGGCGCCGTTCATGCCGCCAGCTGGCGGGCGCGACGGTGGCGCACACGGCGTCCAGTCGGGTGCTGAACCGTGATGGCACAAGACTAGGATAGGTTTACGTTAACGTAAAGTGCAGCTGGCGCCGTGTTCGACGAATGGTGTAGAGGCTGAGGGCTGAGGGCGAGGCAGGCGCGGCGAGACCAAAAAAGGGGCGGCCCGAAGGTCGCCCCAAGTGAGGAGAGGGTGGGAAGGGGGTTATTCGGCGTTGGGGAAGAACAGCTGCTGGCCGTTCATGGTGAAGTCACCGATGGCCTGCTGGCCTTCCGCGGAGAGCAGCCACTGGTGCCACTGCCCGGCCAGGTCGTGCTTGAGGTGCGGGTGGCGCTCCTCGGAGATCACGAGGCTGCCGTACTGGTTGAAGAGGGCCTCGTCGCCCTCGAACAGCAGCTCTAGGTTCTGGGGGTTCTCGAAGGCCACCCAGGTGGCGCGGTCGCTCATCACGTAGGCGTCCATGCCGGCGGCGGTGTTGAGGGTGGGGCCCATGCCGCTGCCGAGTTCGCGGTACCACTCGCCGCCCGGCTCGACGCCGGCGGCCTCCCACAGGCGCAGCTCGGCGCGGTTGGTGCCGCTGTCGTCACCGCGGGAGGCGAAGGGCGCCTCGGCCTCGGCGATCAGCTGCAGCGCCTCGGCGACGGTCTCGGCATCCGCGATGCCGGCCGGGTCGCCGCCGGGGCCGATAATCACGAAGTCGTTGTACATGACGTTGGCGCGCTCGGTGCCGTAGCCCTCCTCGACGAAGCGCTCCTCGCCGGCGGTATCGTGAACCAGCAGGCTGTCGGCGTCGCCGCGGCGGGCGATCTCGAAGGCCTGGCCGGTGCCCACGGCTACCACGCGCACCTCGATGCCGGTCTTGTCGGTGAACTGCGGGATGATGGCGTCGAACAGCCCCGAGTTCTCGGTGGAGGTGGTGGAGGCCAGGGTGATGTACTTCTCGCCATTCTCACTCTCGCTGCCCTGAGCCTGGGCCTGGGCGGCCATCGAGAGCCCCAGGATGGCGGTGAGGGCGATGCGTGTCTTGTGGTGCATGGTCGCTTCCTTGTTATGACGGGACATGGACTGCCGGTGGATTCGGAGCGCCGGGCTAGAGCACCAGCTCTCCGCGGATGAAGGCCCGCGCCTCCCTCGAGGCGGGGGCCGTGAAGAAGGTGGCGGCGTCGCTGTGCTCGATCAGCCGCCCAGCGTTGAGGAACAGCACCTCGTCCGCCAGGCGCCGGGCCTGGTGCAGGTCGTGGCTGCTCATCAGGATGCGGGTACCCCGGCGATGGAACTCCTGCACCGCATCCTCCACCGCCTTGATGGCGGCGGGGTCCAGCGCCGAGGTGGGCTCGTCGAGGAACAGCACCTCGGGGTCGAGCAGCCAGGCCCGGGCCAGCGCCAGGCGCTGCTGTTCGCCGCCGGAGAGCACCCGTGCCGGACGTTTCTCCAGCGCCGCCAGGCCGAAGCGCTCCAGCGCCTCGCGGGCGCGCGGGCGTCGCTCGGGGCGTGGCGTGCCGTTCACCGCCAGGGCGTAGGTGAGGTTGGCCAGCGCCGAGCGCTTGAGCAGCACCGGGCGCTGGAACACCATCGCCTGGCGCGGGGTGCGCCCCTGCCAGTCCACCCGGCCCGCCGAGGGGGCCAGCAGGCCGTGGGCCAGGCGCATCAGCAGGCTCTTGCCGGCGCCGTTGGGCCCCATCACCAGGGTGCGTCGGCAGCCGGTCAGGCGCAGGTCCAGCGGCCCCAGCAGGCGCTGGCCACGGTGGGTGAAGGTGACGCCCTGAAGCGCCAGCGGCGGTGTCCCGGTGAGGGGCCGCGTGGCCATGTCGTTCATCCCAGCCTCCTCCGCGACGCCTCGCCGACCAGGTAGGCGCCGGCGTTGACCAGCGCCACCAGCCCCAGCAGCACGATGCCGAGCCCCAGCGCCAGCGGCAGGTCGCCCTTGCTGGTCTCCAGCACGATGGCAGTGGTCATCACCCGGGTGACGCCGTCGATGTTGCCGCCCACGATCATCACCGCCCCCACCTCCGCGCTGGCGCGCCCGAAGCCGGCGAGCACCACCGTGACCAGGCCCAGGCGGGCGTCCCACAGCAGGGTGGGGATCATGCGCAGCCGTGACAGCCCCAGGGAGGTGAGCTGCTCGGCGTATTCCTGATGCAGCTCCTCCACCTGCTGGCGCGCCAGGGCGGCGATGATAGGCAGCACCAGCACCACCTGGGCCACCACCATGGCGGTGGGGGTGAAGAGCAGCCCGAGCTCGCCCAGCGGACCGGCGCGGGAGAGCAGCAGGTAGACGCACAGCCCCGCCACCACCGGCGGCAAGCCCATCAGGGCGTTGAGGGCCACCACCACGGCGCCGTGGCCGGGGAAACGCCACAGCGCCAGCGCCGCGCCGAGCGGCAGGCCCACCAGGGTGGCGAGCGCCACGGCGGTCAGCGATACCCGCAGCGACAGGGCCACGATGCCGAGCAGGTCGGGATCGAGGCCGAGAATCAGGTCGAGGGCGGTGGCGAAGGCGCCGGCGTCGTTGGCCATCTGTTTCTCCATCAGTTGTCTGGCATCTTGTGTGTTGCCAAGGCAGACTTCATCCAACGATGGAATTTATGCAGCCATATGCATGATAAATGCGTTGGGTCCCGGTATCCGCCGTGAGGAGTCGCCATGCACGCCTACCTGACCACCGCCGAGGTGGCCGACTACCTGCGCCTCAAGGAGCGCAAGGTCTACGATCTGGTTCGCCAGGGGGAGATCCCCTGCGTGCGGGTGACCGGCAAGCTGCTGTTCCCGCGCCAGAGCATCGACCTGTGGCTGATGAACCACCTGGAGGGCGACCAGGCCTCGGCGCGCCCGGTGCCGGTGGTGCTGGCCGGCAGCCAGGACCCGCTGCTGGAGTGGGCGGTGCGCGAGAGCGGCTCGGAGCTGGCGCTGCTATGCCAGGGCAGCGGCGACGGGGTGCGCCGCCTGCTGGAAGGCCAGGCCATGCTGGCCGGGCTGCACCTGCTGGACGACGAAAGCGGCGGCTACAACGCACCGGCCCGCCTGGGGCTCGGCGGGATGCGTGACCTGGTGCTGGTGCGCTGGGCGACACGGCGCCAGGGGCTGCTGCTGGCGCCGGGCAATCCGCTGGGCATCCGGCGCCTGGCGGACCTGGCGCGCTCCGGGGTGCGCGTCGCCCACCGCCAGCCCGACGCTGGGGCGAGCCGGCTGCTGGAGTGGCTGCTCTCCCGGGCCGGCCTGCCCGCGGAGCGCCTCGACTGGGCGCCGCATCCCGCGCTCTCCGAGGACGACCTGGCCCTGGCGGTGCGCCAGGGCGAGGCGGATGCGGGCCTGGGGGTGGAGGCGGCGGCCCGGCGCCAGGGGCTCGACTTCCTGCCCCTGCAAGAGGAGTGCTTCGACCTCGCCCTGCGCCGGCGCAGCTACTTCGAACCGCCGGTACAGCGTCTGCTCGCCTTCGCCCGCGAGCGGCGCTTCGTCGAGCGCGCCGAGGCACTCGGCGGCTATGCCATCCATGCGCTGGGCCGGGTGGTCTATAACGCCTGACAGGGGGGCCGAGGCCGGGCCACCCTACATCAGCAGGTCGCCCTCCAGGGGCACGAAGCGCGTGGCCGACTGGATCAGGGCGCCGGCGGTGAGGGCGGGCACCCCGTAGACCTCGACCTCCACGCCATGCTCCTGGCGCAGGGCGTCCGCGAGCAGCGCGAAGTCCCCGTCACCGGAGGCCAGCACCACCACGTCGACAGCGTCGGCGTGCTTCACCGCGTCCAGGGTGATGCCCACGTCCCAGTCGCCCTTGGCCGAGCCGTCGGCCCGCTGGATGAAGGGCTTGAGCCTCACCTCGAAGCCGATGCCACGCAGGATGTTCTGGAACTGGCGCTGCTTCGCGTCGCCGCGATCGATGGCATAGGCCAGCGCCTTGACCACCTGGCGATCCCGGGTGACCCGGGCCCACAGGGCGTTGTAGTCGATATGGCGCCCATAGGCATGGCGCGCGGTGTAGTAGAGGTTCTGCACATCCACCAGCAGCAGTGTCTTCTGCATGACGGGGCTCTCGTGTCAGGAGGATGGCAGCGGGGCGGGGCTGGCGGTCAGCACAGGCGGCTGCCGAGCAGCAGCAGGGCGGCGTCCAGTTGATGCCAGCCCCACCATACCAGCGCCAGGGCGGCGGCGGTGAGAGCCGCTGCCGCCACTCGCCAGACCAGTCGACGACTCATGCCTCGATCTCCTGGCGGGCGCCGCGCTGCACCGGTGCCTCGCTGATCCACCAGTGCAGCATGGCCGCCGCCACGCCGAGCAGGATGGCGAGCTTCCAGACCACGTCGTAGTCGCCGTGCAGGTCGTAGAGCAGCCCGCCCAGCCAGACCCCCATGAAGGAGCCGAGCTGGTGGAAGAGGAAGACGATGCCACCCAACATGGAGAGGTGCTGCACGCCGAACACCGAGGCGACGATGCCGTTGGTGAGCGGCACCGTGGAGAGCCACAGCAGGCCCATGGCGATGCCGAATATGTAGGTGTTGGCGGGGCTCAGCGGCGCCATCAGGAAGAGGATGATGACCGCCGCCCGGGCGAGGTAGATGCCGCTCAACAGGCGGGGCTTGGCATGGCGGTCGCCCAGCCAGCCGGCGGTGTAGGTGCCGGCGATGTTGAACAGCCCGATCAGCGCCAGGGTGGTGCTGCCCACCTGGACGGCGATGCCGTTGTCGTAGAGGTAGCCCGGCAGGTGCACGCCGATGAACACCACCTGGAAGCCGCACACGAAAAAGCCCAGGCAGAGCAGCCAGAAGCCGCGATGGTTGGCGGCCTCGTTGAGCGCCGCGCCGAGGCTGATGTCGCTGGCGGCCTTGGGCGAGGGACGGTCGCGCAGCATCAGCCCCAGCGGCAGCATCAGCGCACCGATGGCGGCCATGGCGAGCAGTGCCGCCGACCAGCCGAGCCACTCCAGCAGCCCCAGGGTGCCGGGGAGCATGGCGAACTGGCCGAAGGAGCCGGCGGCGCTGACGATGCCCATGGCCATGCTGCGCTTCTCAGGGGCCACGGCGCGGCCCACCGCGCCCAGCACCACCGAGAAGGTGGTGCCGGAGAGCCCCAGGCCGATCAGCACCCCGGCGGAGAGCGTCATGCCCAGTGCCGACTCCGAGAGCCCCATGAACAGCAGCCCCAGCGCGTAGAGCGCCCCCCCGGTCACCACCACCCGGGCGGCGCCGAAGCGGTCCGCCAGGGCGCCGGCGAAGGGCTGGGAGAGGCCCCACAGCAGGTTCTGGATGGCCAGGGCGAAGGCGAAGACCCCGCGTCCCCAGCCGAGCTCGGCGCTCATGGGCTCCAGGAAGAGCCCGAAGCCGTGGCGCAGGCCCATGGCCAGGGTCACCACCAGGCTGCCGAGCACGAGGATCATCAGGGAATGGCGGCGCAGGGCGTCCATGAGTTGTCCGTTCTTTGCAGGCTAATGGCCGCTACTATGGCGTCTCGCACCGCGCTTGGCTACTGCGATGGCGATTGGCACCGCGCTCGGCTACTGCTGGAGGGCCGCCTCCAGGGTGGCCAGGCGCCCGGGGACCAGGGCGTCTTCCACCGCGGTGATGCGCAGCACATGGCCCAGCGCCGGGTCGGCGGGGCGGGCGATCAGCTTGCCCTCTTCGAGCAGTGCCTGGTGGACGCGGCCAGCCAGCTCGGCGCTGGGCAGGCGCAGGCCGACGAAGTTGGTGGCGCTGGGCAGCACGTCGGCGCCCAGCTCGCGAAGGTGCGCGGCGAGGCGCTCGCGGCGCTGGCGCACCGCGACCACATGGGCGGCGACCTCCTCGGGGGCGTCCAGCACCGTCTCGGCGGCGGCCTGGGTGAGCGTCGAGACCGCATAGTGGATACGCACCTTCATCATCACCGCCAGGGTCTCGGGGTCGGCGATGGCGTAGCCGACCCGCAGCCCGGCCAGGCCATGGGCCTTGGAGAGGGTGCGCAGGCGCACCGTCCCGGGCAGGACGCGGCGGCCGAACTCGCCGTCGGCATCCTCGCGGAAGTCGTGGTAGGCCTCGTCGAGCAGCAGCCAGCAGTCGTCGGGCAGTGCCTCGCGCAGGGCCAGCACGTCCGCGTCGCGGTGCAGGTGGCCACCCGGGTTGTCGGGGTTGGCGAGATAGACCAGCCGTGCGCCCTCCCGGTGGGCGGCGTCGACCAGCGCGTCGAGGTCCGGCGCCAACCGGCCCGGCCCCTCGGCGTAGGGGACCTCGACCAGGCGGGTGCCCTCGCCGCGGGCGAAGTAGCCGAAGGTGGGGTAGGTGCCGCGGGTGCCGACCACGACGTCTCCCGGCGTCACCAGGGCCCGCAGGACCAGGGCGATCAGGCTGTCGGCGCCGGCGTCCACCAGCATCCCCTCCAGCGGGATGCCCTTCTGCTCGGCCAGGCGCTGGCGGATGCCCAGCGCCTCGCTGTCGCCGTAGCTGTAGACGTGGGCCGCCATGGCATCGCCGAAGCGCTCGCGCAGGGCGCGGTGGGGCATGTCCAGCCCCTCGTTGGAGCCCAGCTGGTGGGGAATCTCGCGGCCCAGCCGCCGCTCCAGCACGCGCACGCCGGGGAAGGGGTTGTGGGGGCCGTCGCCGGTCAGGTGGTCGGGGAATCGTGGCATAGCGACCTCGGTGGATGCATCGGGGAGTCCCAGGCAGCCTAACAGCCTGGCCCGCGACACGGGAGTGGTCTCGGGCGCCTCGTTGAATCGACGCGTCCGATACGTCTTGCCATCCCGGATCCGGCGATGGAACGTTGAGGGTCACGTTCCCAAGGGATGTCGCCATGCCCGAGCTCGCCCTCTGCACCAAGACCCTGGATCCGGTCCACGTCGACCATAGCCACGACTTCCACCAGCTGATCCTGACCACCGGTGGCGCGACCGAGCTCGCCATCGAGGGGCAGGGGGACCGGGTCACCGCGGCCCGAGGCTGCCTGATCCCCTCGGCTCACCGCCACGACTACCGCGGCGATGGGCGCCACCGCACCCTGGTGCTCGACGTGCCCCTGGCCAGCGTGTCGCTGCTGCGTGCCGGCGATGAGCTGTCGCGGCTCTTCGAGCGTCCGCGCTTCTTCGGCGTGCCGCCGCGGTTGCAGCGCCTCGCCGCCAGCCTCTCGGAGCAGCTCGAGCAGTGCCCCGCGCTGCACAGCGAGGTCGCCGCGCTGCTGCTGCGGGCCATCCACCTGCACCTGGCCGACACCGCGCTGGCGCCGGATGCCGGCTTCCCCCTGGCGCGTCGGCGCGGCGACCGCCTCGACCTGGAGCGCATCGACGCCTGGGTGGATCGCCACCTGGCCGAGGAGATCCGTGTCGAGCAGCTGGCGACCCTGTGCGCCATGAGCGTGGGCCACTTCCACGGGCGCTTCCGCGAGCGCCTGGGCATGACGCCCCAGGCCTATGTGCAGGACCGGCGGCTGCGTCATGCGCGCACCCTGGTCGGCCACAGCGAGCTGAGCCTGGGCCATGTGGCGAGCCTGGTGGGCTTCCGCGACCAGGGCAGCTTCTCCCGGGCCTATCGGCGTCGCTTCGCGATCTCGCCCTCCGCGGACCGCGCCCGGGCCCGCGACGGCGGCGCCTAGCTGGCGAGCCTGGGGCAAGCGGGCCGGACTCTCGGGCAAGCAGCCGGCCGTGGGGCGGCCTAGGCTGACAGCAGGGCGGTGCCCTGACGCCGCCATCGGTTCCTTGCAAGCCGCACCACCAACAACGACAACCCGAGAGGCAACACCATGCGCAACCGGATGCTTTCCCGCCTGCCCGCCCTGGCGGCGCTGCCGCTGGCCCTGGCCGCGGCCCATGCCCAGGCCGAGGAGATGGCCATCGCCACCATCCTCCCCGAGGACATGAGCAACAACGAGGTCTACCCGGCGCTGATCCACTTCAAGAACCTGGTGGAGACCCGCACCGACGGCGAGATCACGGTGTCGATCTTCGGCAACAGCCAGCTGGGCTCCGAGGTGGAGACGGCCCAGGAGGTGCAGGGTGGCATGACCCTGCAGTCCACCATCATCACCACCGGCGCCATGTCCTCCTTCTACGACGACTACCAGCTGATGACGGCGCCCTTCATCTTCGACAACTGGCGCCAGGCCTGGGCCTTCTTCGATGGCGAGTGGTTCGCCGACTTCATGTCGGGCACCGTCGAGGAGACCAACATGCGCTATTTGGGCACCTTCGACGACGGCGGCGGCTTCGTGGCCTTCACCAACAACGAGCGCCCGATCAAGACCGTCGAGGACCTCGAGGGGCTCAACATCCGCACCGAGGAGAACCCCGGCCACGTGGCGATCATGAAGTCGCTGGGCGCCTCGGCCACGCCGCTGCCCTGGGGTGAGGTGATCACCGCGCTGGAGACCGGCCTGGCCGACGGCCAGTTCAACGCCCCGGTGCTCAACACCACCTTCAACTTCAATGAGGTGACGGACTACACCACCCTCACCGGGCACGTCTACAACAGCGCCGCCTGGCTGGTCAGCGAGGAGTGGTTCCAGAGCCTCACCGAGGCGCAGCAGGAGGCCATCGTCACCTCCGCCCGCGAGGCGGTCGAGATCGGTCACGGCATGTCCGGGGCGCTGGCCACCGCCAGCTGGCAGGAGTCCTGCGAGCGCTTCGAGGAGTGCTACATCATGCCCCCGGAGGAGCGGGCGCGCATGGCCGAGATCGCCACCCCGGCCTGGCGTGACTGGATCGTCAACGACTTCGGCATCGAGGCGGAGAAGGTCGACGCCTTCCTGGCCGAGGTGGCGCGGGTCGGCGAGGAGGTCGCCGAGAGCGACATCGCCAACTACGGCCAGTAGGCACCCAGCCGGGTGACCTGATCCCGAGCCGGCAGGCGCCCTGGCGCCTGCCGAGCGGTTCGGCCGCCACCCGGCGGCCGTCGATGCGTACGAGGTAGCGCGATGTCACTCCTCCACCCCCTGCGCCGCCTGAGCGATATCGTGAACCAGGCGGCGATCGTGACCTGCGTGGTCTGCGTGCTGGTGATGCTGGGCATCTCCTTCACCGCCTTCGTCTACAAGCTGGCCACCGGCAGCACCCTGAGCTGGACCTACTCCCTGGCCCGGCTCTTCCTGCCCTGGATCGGCTTCCTCTCCATGACCATCTCCCTGCGCTACGGCGAGCACGTGGCGATGACCCTGCTGGTACGCAGCCTGCCGCGGGCCCTGCTGACCCTCTCGGCGGCCGCCTGCCTGGCGGTGGTGGGGCTCTTCGGCGCGCTGCTGCTGTGGTACGGCTGGGACTACTTCCTGGGGGCCAACCAGGTCTACATGGTCTCCGACCAGATCCAGGTACCCGCCAAGTTCACCGCCATCGTGGTGCCGGTGAGCGGCGCCATCATCCTGCTCCACCTGGTGCAGGGCTTCGACCTGCTGGAGCACTTCATCGACGACGACAGCGCCATCGACGAGTTGATCGAGGGCGAGTCCGGCCATGCGGAGGAGCGCCCATGACCCCTGCCATCCTGGCCTTCGTGGTCCTGCTGCTGCTGGGCACGCCGGTGGCCATCGTCATGGCCCTCTCCGGGCTTGCCGGCGGTTTCGCCATGGGCGGCGAGCGCATGCTGGGCATCCTCGCCGACCGCATGTTCTCGGGCGTCTCGGGCTTTTTGCTGATCGCCGTGCCCTACTTCATCTTCACCGCCGAGCTGATGAACCAGGGCGGCCTGACCCAGAAGCTGATCACCTTCAACAATGCGCTGTTCGGGCGGGTTCGCGGGGCGCTCTCCCACGTCAACATCTCGGTGTCGGTGTTCTTCGCCGGCCTGACCGGGGCGGCGATCACCGACACCGTGGCTATCGGCAAGATCATGATCCCGGAGATGAAGAAGCAGGGCTACGACGCCGAGTACGCCGCGGCCATCACCGCCTGCTCCTCGATCATCGGGCCGATCATCCCGCCCAGCGTGGTGATGGTGGTCTACGCCACCCTGCTGCGCGACATCTCGGTGATCGACCTCTTCGCCGGCGGCATCATCCCGGGGATTCTGATGGCCCTGGCGCTGCTCGGGGTCAGCCTCTTCCTGGCCTGGCGCCGCGGCTATCCCAAGCAGGCCCCGACGCCCTTCAAGGTGGCAGTGCTGTCCTTCTTCTATGCCCTGCCGGCGATGATCGTGCCGCTGATCATCCTCGGCGGCATCCTCTCGGGGCTGACCACCATCACCGAGGCCTCCGGCTTCGCCGCCATCTATGCGCTGGTGGTGGGGGTGGTGTTCTACCGCAACCTCAGCTGGCAGAAGGTGTGGCATGCCCTGGTGGTGACGGTGCGCTTCTCCGGGGTGGTGTTCTTCCTGCTCGCCACCTCGGCGGTGCTGGGGTGGTTCGTGACCCGCTCGGGCATCGCCCGGGACGCCGCCGGGATCATCACCGCGCTGAGCGACTCCACCTTCGTGCAGTTGCTGGCGGTGTGCCTGCTGCTGATCCTGATCGGCACGGTGATGGACGTGCTGCCGGCGCTGGTGGTGGTGGCGCCGGTGCTGGTGCCGGCGATGATCCAGCTGGGGGTGGACCCGCTGCACTTCGCCATCCTGATGATCGTGGTGCTCAACATCTCCAACGTCACGCCGCCGGTGGGGATGACGCTGATGACGGCGGCAAGGATCGCCAACGTGCCCTACGAGCGCGCCATCGTCGCCTCGCTGCCGTTCTACGTCGCCTACATCGCGGTGATCCTGCTGCTGGTCGCCTTCCCGGCGCTCTCCACCTGGATCCCCTCGCTGCTGTGACCGTCATGACCGGGCCCAAGGAGCCAGCCACGATGAAGCTCTTCTACCATCCGGACCAGGAGCGCCATGCCCCGCCCAGCTTCCTGCTGCGCGGCCGCGCGGTGGCCTCCCCGGAGGGGCCGGTGCGCGCCGAGATGCTGGCACAGGGCCTGGCCGACATCGGCCGCTCGCTGACGCCGCCCACCGGTGGCGACAGCGACCTGCTGCGCGAACGGCTGGCGCGGATCCACACCCCGCGCTACCTGGCGTTCCTGGAGACCATCCATGCGCGCTGGCGTGCGCTCCCCGGCGCCGCCGAAACCGTCGCCCCCAACGTGCATCCGTGCGGCGGCGGGCATCACTACCCGCGCCATCCGGTGGGACAGGTGGGCTGGCACATGCACGACATGGCCTGCCCCATGACCGCCGACAGCTTCACTGGCATCCTGGCCAGCGCCCTCACCGCCGAGGCCGCCGCGGAGTGCGTGGCGGCCGGCGCGCCGAGCGCCTACGCGCTGTGTCGCCCGCCCGGCCACCATGCCGGGCCGGATCGCGCCGGGGGCTTCTGCTTCCTCAACAACGCTGCCCTGGCCGCCGAGGTGCTGCGCGAGCACCATCCCCGGGTGGCGATCCTCGACGTCGACCTCCACCACGGCAACGGTACCCAGGACATCTTCTACGCCCGCGGCGATGTCTGGACCGGCTCGCTGCACGCCGACCCCGCCGACTTCTACCCCTTCTTCTGGGGCGGCGCCGACGAGGCCGGCGAGGGCGAGGGGCGCGGGGTCAACCACAACCTGCCGCTGCCCCTGGGCAGCGGCGCGGGCGCCTTCATGGAGGCCCTGGAGACGCTGGTCGCCTCCCTCGAGGCCTTCGACCCCGGGGCCCTCGTGGTGGCGCTGGGGCTCGATGCCCATCACGCCGACCCGCTGGCCGGGCTGGCGCTCGAGACCGATGACTTCACCGCGCTTGGCCGCCGCCTGGCGGCCATCGACCTGCCCACGGTGCTCGTCCAGGAGGGGGGCTACCCCACCGAGCACCTGGGCGCCAACCTGGCCGCCTTCCTGGGCGGCTATACCGCAGCCTGACTGCCACCCGAAAGAGGAACCCCGTCATGACCGTCAGCTATCACGACAGCAACGCCCGCATGAGCCAGGCCACGGTGCACAACGGCACCGTCTACCTGGCCGGCCAGGTGCCCGACGACACCAGCGCCGACATGCGCGGCCAGACCGAACAGGTACTGGCCAAGATCGACCGCCAGCTGGCCGCCGCCGGCACCAGCAAGGAGCACCTGCTCAGCGCCCTGGTGTGGGTCACCGACATGGGCGAGTTCGCCGAGATGAACGCCGCCTGGGACGCCTGGGTGGTGCCGGGGCGCCCGCCGGCACGGGCCGCCACCGAGGCCAAGCTGGCGCTGCCCGAGTTCAAGGTGGAGATCATGGTCACCGCGGCGATCCCGGAGGCGTGAGATGGATGTGATCACCGCCGGGCAGGTCGCCGCCTCGCTCTCCTGGCCGGCGCTGGTGGAGCGCCTGGCCGCCACCTTCCGCGCGGGGGTGGAGTCCCCCCCGCGCCACCACCATGCCATACACCGCCCCGACGGCGAGGCCACCATGCTGCTGATGCCGGCCTGGGAGCCGGCCGGCTACATCGGCGTGAAAATGGTCAACGTCTTCCCCCAGAACGCCGACCACGGCCTGCCGGCCATCGCCGGGGTCTACCTGCTCAGCGAGGGCGCCCATGGCCGGCCGCTGGCCTGCATCGACGGCAGCGAACTGACCCGGCGCCGCACCGCGGCGGCCTCGGCCCTGGCGGCCCGGGAGCTGGCCCGCGAGGACGCCGAGACCCTGCTGGTGGTGGGCACCGGCAAGCTGGCGCCCATGGTGATCGAGGCCCACGCCGCGGTGCGCCCGATCCGTCGCGTGCGGATCTGGGGCCGCCAGGCGGCGAAGGCCGAGCGGCTGGCCGCCGACTATGCCGACCGCTTCGACACCGCCGCCGTCACCGACCTGGCGGCGGCCACCGGCGAGGCCGACATCGTCAGCTGCGTGACCCTCGCCGAGACGCCGCTGATCCGTGGCGAGTGGCTCACCCCGGGCAGCCACCTCGACCTGATCGGTGCCTTCCGCCCGACCATGCGCGAGACCGACGGCGAGTGCCTGGCGCGCAGCGAGGTGTTCGTGGACACCTACGCCGGCGCCCGGGGCGAGGCGGGGGACATCCACCAGGCCGTGGAGGAGGGCGCCTTCCGCTTCGAGGCCATCCGCGGCGAGCTGGCCGAGCTGCTCAGGGGGGAGGTGCCCGGCCGCTCGTCGGACGACGCCATTACCCTGTTCAAGTCGGTGGGGGCGTCGCTCGAGGACCTCGCCGCCGCCATCGAGGTGTGGGAACAGCGGGAGGGCCGCCCATGACGCCGCGCAGCGGCTTCTTCTGGCACGAGCGCTGCTTCTGGCATGACCCCGGCGCCATCGGCGTGTTCTCGGCGCCGGGCGAGTACCTTCAGCCTCAGCCCGCCTCGGAGAGCCCCGAGAGCAAGCGGCGGCTGAAGAACCTGCTGGAGGTCAGCGGGCTGATCGACGAGCTCGCGGTGCGCAAGGCGCCGCCGGCGAGCCACGAGGCGCTCGCGCGCTTCCATACCGAGCGCTACCTGGAGGCCCTTGCCGCCGGCGACGCCGGGCGCGGTGGCGATGGCGGGGACTGTGCCCCCTACACCCCGGGCAGCCTGGCCGCCGCGCGCCAGTCGGCAGGGCTCGCCATCGCCGCGGTGGAGGCGGTGGCCGGCGGCGAGCTGGACACCGCCTATGCGCTGTGCCGCCCACCGGGCCATCACGCCGAGGCCGACCGCGGCCGCGGCTTCTGCCTGCTCGGCAACATCCCGGTGGCGGTGATGCAGGCCCGCGCCGCGGGGCGGGTGCGGCGGGTGGCGATCCTCGACTGGGACGTGCACCACGGCAACGGCCAGCAGGTGGCCTTCTACGGCGAGCCGGAGGTGTTCACCGTCTCGATCCACCAGGCCGGCAACTACCCGCTGGACAGCGGCGCCTTCGAGGAGCAAGGGCAGGGCGCCGGCGAAGGCGCCAACCTCAACCTGCCGTTGCCGCCGGGCTGCGGCATCGGCGCCTATGAACACGCCATGGATGCGCTGGTGCTGCCGGCCCTCGAGGCCTTCGCCCCCGAGCTGATCGTGGTGGCCTGCGGTTATGATGCCTGCGCCAAGGACCCGCTCGGCAAGATGCTGCTCAACAGTGCCGCCTTCGCCAGGATGACGGCCCGGGTGAAGGCCCTGGCCGAGCGCGTCTGCGCGGGGCGCCTGGTGATGGTGCATGAGGGCGGCTACTCCGAGGGCTATGTGCCGCTGTGCGGCCACGCGGTGATCCAGACCCTCGCCGGCAGTGCCACCGCGGTGCCCGACCCCCAGAACGACGAGATCGCCGCCTGGGCCTACCAGGCGCTGCAGCCCCACCAGAGCGCGCTGATCGATGGCTGGCGCGATGACTGGTTCGGCGGCCATCGCCCCCACGAGACGAGGAGAGACCATGACGCCCCTGCATGACCGCGACGGCTGGATCTGGCTGGACGGCGACTGGCTGCCCTGGCGCGAGGCGCGGGTGCACGCCCTGACCCACAGCCTGCACTACGGCATGGGCTGCTTCGAGGGGGTGCGCGCCTATCAGGGGCCCGGCGGGACCCACCTCTTCCGGGTGGCCGAGCACACCCGCCGGCTGCTGGATAGCGCCCACGCCCTGGATATACCGTTATCTTTCGATGCCGGCACCCTGATCCAGGCCCAGCGCGAGTGCCTGGTCCGCAACGCCCTGGCCAACGCCTACCTCAAGCCGACGGTGTTCCTTGGCGCCGAGGGGCTCGGGCTGCGGGCGAAGGCGCTCACCACCCACGTGATGATCCCCGCCTGGGACCTCGGCGACTACGTCTCGCCGGAGGCCGCGGCCATCGGCCTGCGCGCCCTGACCTCCTCCTGGGCGCGTCACCATGTCAACATCAGCCTGTGCCGGGCCAAGACCAACGGCCACTACGTCAACTCGATGCTGGCACTCAACACCGCGGTGAAGGCGGGCTTCGACGAGACGATCATGCTCGACCCGGAGGGGTACGTGGCGGAGGCCTCGGCGGCCAACGTCTTCCTGCTGCGCGACGGCGAGCTGCACACCCCCGAGGTGACCTCCTGCCTGGAGGGCATCACCCGCGACAGCGTGATCCGCCTGGCCCGCGAGGTGCTCGGCATCCCGGTGGTGGAGCGGCGCCTCACCCGCGACGCGCTGTATCTCGCCGACGAGGCCTTCGTCACCGGTACCGCCGCGGAGATCCTGCCCCTGCGCGAGCTGGATGGCCGCCATATCGGCGGGCGTGCCGGGGCGCCGGCGGTGGGCGAGCCCATCGCCGCGGACTCCGTGACTGCGCGGCTGCAGCGGCTCTACCGCGAGGTGACCCGCGGCGTGCCGGGGCCGGCCCTGGAGGCCTTCGGCGACTGGCTGACTCCCGCCTGATGCGTTGAGTCCCGGGGCGAGCCGGCGTGATAGCCTGGCGCGAGACCCAAGGGAGCTCGCCCATGTCGCTACTGCTGGATCTCGCCCTGCGCCTGGCGCTGGTGGCATGCGCCTTGTGGGGGGCCCTGGCCCTCGCTTTCCGCTTTCCTGCCGCCCCCGTCCGTCGACGCCTGGTCGCCCTGGGCTGGCTCCTGCTGCTCGGCCTGCTGCTGGCCTGGCACTGGCAGGGCGCGAGGATCGGCCCGGCACTCTGCCTGGCGGTGGCCATGGGCACGCTGCTCTGCTGGTGGCGACGGCTGCAGCCGGCCGGCGACCTCGACTGGGCCGATGACGTGGCCCACCTGGCCACCGGCCGGGTCGTGGGTGACCGACTGGTGCTCGACCGGGTGCGCCGCTTCGACTGGTGCAGCCGGGACCAGGCCCGCACGGCGTGGGAGCGGCGCGAGTACGACCTGACGCGACTGGCCTCCCTGGACCTGATCGTCTCCGCCTGGGGACGCCCCGGCATCGCCCACGTGCTGCTCTCCTTCGGCTTCGCCGACGAAACCGGGGAGGCCGATGACTTCGTGGCCTTCTCGGTGGAGGTGCGCCGCGAGCGTCACGAGCCTTTCTCTGAGCTGGGCGGCTTCTTCAAGCGCTTCGAGCTGGCGATCATCGCCGCCGACGAGCGGGATGCGGTGCGCCTGCGCAGCAACGTGCGCGGCGAGAGGGTGACCCTCTACCGCACCATGCTCGGGGAGCGCGAGCGTCGCCAATTGCTGCTGGCGCTGGTGGAGGAGGCCAACCGCCTGGCGCTGGAACCGCGCTTCTACCACACCATCCGCGCCAACTGCACCACCCTGGTGTTCTCCCTGATGCGGCGCATCACCGAGGGGCTGCCCCTCGACCACCGGCTGCTGCTCACCGGCCTGCTGCCGGGCTATGTCCACGACCACGGCGGCCTGGTGCCGGGCTATTCCTTGCGCGAGCTCAGGTGCCGCGGGGAGATCACTCGACGCGCGCGGGCCTGCCACGACGCTCCGGATTTCTCCCGCCGCATCCGCGAGGGGGTGCCGGGGTGGGAGTCGTCGAAGGCCGAGCAGGGGGTGTCGTCGTAAAGAAGAACGCCACGGCGGCTGCCGTGGCGATAGGGCCTCCCTGGGCAGCATCCTGCTGCCGAGCTCCCTGCAGGGCGTCCAGCCCTGGCGCATCCGTGGCGGGAAGTGGCAGTGTCCCTTGCCCTGTCCTGCTGGACGCCTCCCGTTATCGCCGATTCCCGTGACCCTGCGGTGACCGTCGCATGGCGTTTAGGTGACACCGCGAGCCTCGGGCGCCGGCAGGACGCTTCTGGTAGAATCCTGCGCCGTTTCGTCTCAATCCAACTCCTGCTTCGGGAACGCTTTCATGAATGCGGTAATCATTGCGGTGCTGGTGATGGTCGGTCTGTCACTGGCACGGGTTTCGGTCGTCTTCGCGCTGGTGGTCGGGGCGCTGGTAGGCGGCCTGGTGGGTGGGCTCTCCGTGGAGGAGACGCTCGCCGCCTTCAACGACGGGGTCGGCGGCGGCGCCAAGGTGGCCCTGGCCTATGCGACCCTGGGGGCTTTCGCGGTCGCCATCTCGCGCTCCGGACTGCCGGACCTGCTGGCCCGGCGGCTGATCGCCCTGCTGGGCCAGGAGGCCACTGCCAGCAAGCAGGCGGTGGTCAAGTACCTGCTGCTCGGCGCGGTGCTGCTGGTGGCGATCTCCTCCCAGAACCTGATCCCGGTCCACATCGCCTTCATTCCCATCCTGATCCCGCCGCTGCTCAAGGTGATGAACCAGCTGCGCCTGGACCGCCGCGCCGTGGCCTGCGCGCTGACCTTCGGCCTGACCGCCCCCTACATGCTGCTGCCGGTGGGCTTCGGGGCGATTTTCCTCAACGACATCCTGCTGGCCAACATCAACCAGGCCGGCGCGGCGCTGGGGCTCGAGATCTCGCGTGGCATGGTGCCGATGGCCATGGGCGTGCCGGTCGCGGGCATGGCACTCGGCCTGGTGGTGGCGGTATTCCTGAGCTACCGCAAGCCCCGCGCCTACGAGGCGCTGGACGTGGCCACCACCAACGTGCCGCACCACCACCCGGAAACCCATGAGCCCCATGCCCTGGGCCTGGCCATGTCGGTGGTGGCGATCGTCGCCGCCCTGGGCATCCAACTGTGGACGGGGTCGATGATCCTCGGCGGCCTGGTGGGCTTCGCGCTGCTCTCGGTGGGGGGCATCTTCAAGTGGCGCGAGGCCGATGACCTCTTCACCAGCGGCATGCGCATGATGGCGCTGATCGGCTTCATCATGATCTCGGCCTCCGGCTTTGCCGCGGTGATGACCGCCACCGGCCAGATCGAGACCCTGGTGGAGTCCAGCGTCGCGGTGATCGGTGACAACCGCGGCCTGGCGGCGCTGCTGATGCTGCTGGTGGGGCTCTTCATCACCCTGGGGATCGGCTCGTCGTTCTCCACCATTCCCATCATCGCGGCGATCTTCGTGCCCCTGGCGGTACAGTTCGGCTTCTCGCCGCTGGCGACCGTGGCGTTGGTCGGCACCGCGGCGGCGCTCGGCGATGCCGGCTCGCCGGCCTCCGACTCCACCCTGGGGCCGACCTCCGGCCTCAACGTCGACCGCCAGCACGACCATATCTGGGACAGCGTGGTGCCCACCTTCATCCACTACAACATCCCGCTGATCGCCTTCGGCTGGCTGGCCGCCATGACCCTCTAGGAGGGCCGATCGCCAAGGCAATACCGACGACGGCGGCCCGCGGGCCGCCGTCGTCGTGTGTGGCTACCGGTCGCCGGGAAGGTGGCGTTCCAGGGACGCGAGCAGGCCGCGCAGCAGCGACAGCTCGCGTCGCGACGGCTGGGCGCGGGCGAACAGCGCCTGCAGCTGCGCCTCGGTGCGGGCGTGGGGCTGGGTGAGGAATCCGCTGCCCTGCATGACGCGGGCGAGGTGCCCATGGAAGTGGTCGAGCTGCTCGCGGCTGGGCTGTCTCTCCTCGGGGGGCAGGGCGGGACGGTAGCCGCTCGTCGGCCGCCGCCGCCTCGCCGTGAACACCTCGTGGGCGAGCACCTGCACCGCCTGGGAGAGGTTGAGGATACCGTAGTCGGGGTTGGCGGGAATGCTCACCTGGTGACTGCACAGGCGGATCTCGTCGTTGGTGAGCCCCGAGCGCTCGCGCCCGAACACTAGCGCCACCGGGTCGTGGGCGGCATGCTCCACCAGTTCGCGGGCCATGGCGTCGGGCTCGTCGAAGTGGGGCAGCGGCAGGCTCCGGAGCCGGGCGCTGGCGCCCACCACCTGCACGCAGTCCGACACCGCCTCCGCCAGGGAGTCGACGACACGGGCCCCCTCGACGAGATCCTCGGCACCGGCGGCGAGGCGAGTCGCCTCGGGGTCGGGAAACAGTCGTGGCCTGACCAGCACCAGGTCGCTGAGCCCCATGGTCTTCATGGCCCGCGCCGAGGCGCCGATATTGCCGGGATGGAAGGTCTGGACGAGGACGACGCGGATATTCGAGAGCATGGGCAGGCGGCCGGCGTAAGGTGATAAGCGGAGGTTGGGTATCTTACCGGGCCTTCGGCCAGCTACAAGCTGCAAGGGGCAAGCTGGAGTCAACTCCTTGCCACCCGTATTACCGGTACCACGCTGCCTTTCTCCTTTCTCCTTTCTCCTTTCTCCTTTCTCCTTTCTCCTTTCTCCTTGCTCCTTGCTCCTTACGTAAAAAACCCCGCCGGCTTGCGCCGGCGGGGTCTGTCTCAGGGCTTGCCTCTGGGGGCAGTGCCTGGGGCAGGGGGGCTTACATCATGCCGCCCATGCCACCCATGCCGCCCATGCCACCCATGTCCGGAGCGGCGTCCTTCTCGTCCGGATCGTCGGCGATCATCGCCTCGGTGGTGATCATCAGGCCAGCCACGGAGCCGGCAGACTGCAGCGCGCTGCGGGTCACCTTGGCCGGGTCCAGCACACCCATCTCGAACAGGTCGCCGAACTCGCCGGTCTGGGCGTTGTAGCCGTAGTTGCCTTCGCCTGCCTTGACCTGGTTCAGGATGACGGAGCCTTCCTGACCGGCGTTGGTGACGATCTGGCGCAGCGGGGCCTCCATGGCACGCAGGGCGATCGCGATGCCGTGGGTCTGGTCCTCGTTTTCACCCTTGAGCTCGGTGATCTTGGTCAGCACACGCACCAGGGCGGTACCACCGCCAGGCACCACGCCTTCCTCGACCGCGGCACGGGTGGAGTGCAGGGCATCCTCGACGCGCGCCTTCTTCTCCTTCATCTCCACCTCGGTGGCGGCACCGACGCGGATGACGGCCACGCCGCCGGCCAGCTTGGCGACGCGCTCCTGGAGCTTCTCGCGATCGTAGTCGGAAGAGGTCTCCTCGATCTGGGCGCGGATCTGGTTGACGCGGGCCTCGATGTCACCGTCGTTGCCGGCGCCGTCGATGATGGTGGTGTTCTCCTTGGACATGGTCACGCGCTTGGCGGTGCCCAGGTGGTCCAGGGTAGCCTGCTCCAGGGTCAGACCCACTTCCTCGGAGATCACAGTGCCGTTGGTCAGGATGGCGATGTCCTGCAGCATGGCCTTGCGACGATCACCGAAGCCCGGCGCCTTGGCGGCGGCGACCTTGACGATGCCGCGCATGGTGTTGACCACCAGGGTGGCCAGGGCCTCGCCCTCGATGTCCTCGGCGATGATCACCAGCGGCTTGCCGGCCTTGGCGACGGCCTCGAGGGTCGGCAGCAGCTCGCGGATGTTGGAGATCTTCTTGTCCACCAGCAGGATGTAGGGGTCTTCCAGCTCGACCGCCATGGTGTCCTGGTTGGTGACGAAGTAGGGGGAGAGGTAGCCGCGATCGAACTGCATGCCCTCGACCACGTCCAGCTCGTCCTCGAAGCCACGGCCCTCGTCGACGGTGATGACGCCTTCCTTGCCGACCTTCTCCATGGCCTCGGCGATGATCTCGCCGATGCGCTTGTCGCCGTTGGCGGAGATGGTGCCGACCTGGGCGATCGCCTTGGAGTCGGTGCAGGGCACAGACAGCGCCTGGATCTCCTTGACGGCGGCGGCCACGGCCTGGTCGATGCCGCGCTTGAGGTCCATCGGGTTCATGCCGGCGATGACGCCCTTGAGGCCCTCGTTGACGATGGACTGGGCCAGCACGGTGGCGGTGGTGGTGCCGTCACCGGCGACGTCGGAGGTCTTGGAAGCGACTTCCTTGACCATCTGCGCGCCCATGTTCTCGAACTTGTCCTTCAGCTCGATCTCCTTGGCCACGGAGACGCCGTCCTTTGTGACGGTCGGGGCGCCGAAGGACTTCTCGATGACCACGTTGCGGCCTTTCGGGCCCAGGGTGGTCTTGACGGCATTGGCCAGGAGGTCAACGCCGCGCGCCATGCGCTTGCGGGCATCATCGGAGAACTTGACTTGTTTTGCTGCCATTTCGCTATCTTCCTATCAATGCGTGAACGTCAGATGGGGTTTGGAGCGGCGTAATCAGCCTTCGACAACGGCCAGGATGTCGGACTCGCTCATGATCAGGACCTCTTCGCCGTCGATCTTCTGCTTCTCGACGCCGAAGCTATCCTTGAAGATCACGGTGTCGCCGACCTTCACGTCCAGCGCGCGGACGTCGCCGTTATCGAGAATCCGGCCGTTACCGACGGCGAGCACCTCGCCACGCGTCGGTTTTTCCTGGGCGTTGCCCGGAAGCACGATGCCGCCTGCGGTCTTCTGTTCTTCCTCAACGCGACGGATGACGACGCGATCGTGCAAGGGACGGATGTTCATTGCTCACGTTCTCCTGATAGTTTGTGTGCCGGTTGCCCGGCGGTTGGCATCGTTTCCTCGCCGCCTGGGCGGCGAGGGCAGGCGCGAACGCCTGCCGTGTCAATGGTGCGGGAGCCGCACCGAACCTGTTGCTGACCTGTAAATGGGGCTCGCTGATAGGCTTTCAAGGGCCCTGCCGAAATTTTTTTGTGCACCCGACCGAGCTCAGCCGCGACGCTCGTCCCGGGAGATGAACTCGCCCTCCATGACGCCGTCGTCCTCGCTTGAGGGCGCCTCCTCAGCGCCACGCCGGCGGCGTCCCTCGTCGGCCTGGGCCCAGTCATCATGGGGACGCCCGACACCGGGCCCGGCGCCGACCCCGTCGCGATGCATATGGAAGCCGTGGGTGCGAATGCCCAGCCAGGCCAGCAGCTTGCCCATCAGGCGTCGGGCATCGGGGATCAGGCACAGGAACCCCAGGGCGTCGGAGACGAAGCCCGGGGCCATCAGCAGGGCGCCGCCGAAGATCAGCGCCGCGCCGGTGAGCAGCTCGCCGGAGGGCACCTCGCCGCGCTCCAGGCGCTCCCGGGCCCGGGCGAAGGTGGCCGCGCCCTCGCGGCGGATCAGGTGCAGGCCGATGAAGCCGGTAGCCAGCACCAGCGCCAGGGTAGTGAGCAGGCCGATCTGGCTGCCCACCGAGAACAGGATCACGAAGTCGAGCAGGGCGAACAGCGTGAAGAATAGGAGAAAGGGCATGAGGCCTCCCGTGGTGTCGATGACGATGAGATGGGGGCGGGAGAGGCGAAATCAAGCGTTGAGCCGCGGTGCTGGTGGCCGGGCGACAATCGTCGCATGATGGCCATAAGCTTAGCGCTATGATGCAATGCACAAGGCTGGCCGAGGCTCAGTGGCGCGCCACCACGACCGGGTGCCAGCACAGTGAGCGCGGCACCCGGCACCGAGACTTCCCTGGGTGAGACCCGACAACAGGAGAGACCATGCAACTCCAAGACAGCGTGATCGCCATCACCGGTGGCGCCCGAGGCCTGGGCCTGGCCATGGCCACCCTGCTGGGCAGCCGCGGCGCCCGCCTGGCGCTGCTCGACACCGATGCTGCCAACCTCGACGAGGCGGTCTCCGTGCTGCACCGGGCCGGCATCGAGGCGCGGGGCTTCGTCACCAACGTGGCCGACGAGGCCTCCGTGAAGCAGGCCTTCGCCGATATCGCCGATTCGCTGGGTCCGGTGAGCGGCCTGGTCAACAATGCCGGCATCCTGCGTGATGCGTTGCTGGTCAAGGCCCGGGATGGCAAGGTCGAGAAGACCATGTCCCTGGAGCAGTGGCAGGCGGTCGTCGATGTGAACCTGACCGGGGTCTTCCTGTGCGGGCGCGAGGCGGCGGCCCAGATGGTCGAGGCGGGCAAGCCCGGCGTGATCGTCAATATCTCGAGCATCTCCCGGGCCGGCAACATGGGGCAGAGCAACTATGCCGCCTGCAAGGCGGGCGTGGTGGCGCTCACCACCACCTGGGCCAGGGAACTGGCGCGCCATGACATCCGCGTCGGCGCGGTGGCGCCCGGTTTCATCGAGACCGAGATGACCGCTTCCATGCGCCAGGACATGCTCGACAAGCTGACCGCCGGGGTGCCCCTCAAGCGTCTCGGCCAGCCGGAGAATATCGCCCAGAGCGCGGCCTTCATCTTTGAGAACGACTACTTCACCGGCAGGGTGATCGAATGCGACGGCGGCCTGCGCCTCTAAAGACGCCGGCCGCCGCCTGTGGGGTCGCCTGCCCTGGCGGGATGGTGGAGAGGGTCAGAAGGTGACCTGGCCCTCCAGGTTGGCCACGGTGCTCTCGCCGATCCCGCTGACCCGGGTGAGATCCTGGGCGCTCTCGTAGGGGCCATTGGCCTCGCGGTCCTCGACGATGGCCGCTGCCTTGCTGGGCCCGATGCCGGGCAGCTCGGTCAGCAGCTCCTCGCTGGCGGTATTGACGTTGATCGGCTCGACCTCCTGGGCCACGGCGCCCAGGGGTGTCAGGCCCAGCATGAGCGCCACCAGGCATGCCCCGAATAGGGCGTGAATCCTGTCTTTCATTGTCACTTCCTCCCACGTTGGAATCGCATCCGGATGGGTGCCTCTTCAAGCTAGTCATGCGGGTGCCGTGGGTCGGAGTCACTTCTGTCCAAACTCATGTCAGACAGGACGCCATTCATTCGACGACATCTCTGAAGGATGTAGGCGATAACGACGTGCCCAGGGCGGTGAAAGCTGGCCGTTTGCTTGGGGTATGGCTGCTATACTCTGGCGTCGTTTCCTCTTGTCAGGAGTCCGGTTCGTGTCTACCGCTTCCCCGCTGATCATCGCCC
Source organism: Halomonas sp. PBN3 (assembly GCF_000475415.1). Taxonomy (NCBI): domain Bacteria; kingdom Pseudomonadati; phylum Pseudomonadota; class Gammaproteobacteria; order Oceanospirillales; family Halomonadaceae; genus Halomonas; species Halomonas sp. PBN3. The sequence continues at coordinate 50,535 of NZ_AXCA01000178.1, forward strand.
TCGACTATCCCTCACTGGATGCCGCCCTGTGCATGGCCGACCGGCTCGACCCGGCGCGCTGTCGCCTCAAGGTGGGCAAGGAGCTGTTCACCCGCAGCGGCCCCGACGTGCTCGAGGCGCTGCACGGGCGCGGCTTCGAGGTGTTCCTCGACCTCAAGTTCCACGACATCCCCAACACCGTGGCCGGTGCGGTGCAGGCGGCGGCCGAGCAGGGCGTGTGGATGGTCAACGTCCACGCCGGTGGCGGGCGCCGCATGATGGAGACGGCCCGGGAGCGTCTCGACCGCCATGGGCTGTCGACCCGGCTGATCGCCGTCACCGTGCTGACCAGCATGGCGGCGGAGGACCTCGCCGAGGTGGGCATTATGGCCACGCCGGCCGAGCAGGTGGAGCGCCTGGCGCTGTTGGCCCGGGATAGCGGCATGGATGGCGTGGTGTGCTCGGCCCAGGAGGCGGCGCGGCTGCGCGAGCGCTGTGGCGATGCCTTCCTCAAGGTGACCCCGGGTATCCGGCCGAGCTTCGCGGCGGCCGGCGACCAGCAGCGCATCATGCCCCCCGCCGCGGCCATGGCCGCGGGCAGCACGCATCTGGTGGTGGGACGGCCGGTGACCCAGGCCGAGGAGCCCATGGCGGCCCTGGCCGCCATCGAGGCCGAGCTCGCCGCGGTCGATTGACGGCCGGGGCTACTCGCCCTCGATACCGGTGATCGGCCGGGTGGTGCCCCAGCTGCGGCAGCGCGGGCACTGCCAGTGCAGCTGGTCGCCGCTGAAGCCGCAGCGCCGGCAGCGATGGCGGGGTAGCTTGCCGAGCAGGTCGGCGGTATGGCGCTTGAGCAGGGCAAGCTGCTCGAGCGCCTCGCCGCGGCTGTGCTGGCGGTAGAGGTCGATCAGGTAATCCAGCGCTCCCAGGCTCGCCTCGCGATTGAGCTGCTCGCTGACCAGGGCGATGGCCGGCGCTATGCCCTCTCGCTGGCGAAGGGTCTCCGCCAGCAGGATGATCACGCTGGTATAGGGGTGGCGCTCGAGCAGTTCGTGGAGGTGGCGCGTGAGTCCCTCCGCGTCATCGAGCAGCCGGTAGTTGCGTGCCAGGGGCTCGAGCATGGTAGGAGTGAAGGCCGGATCCTGGGCAGGGATGCGCGACAGCACGGCGATCGCCTGGCGGTAGTGGGCGGTATCATGCTCCAGGGCCGCCAGCAACAGGTTGGCGCGCACGCAGTGGGGATCGACGTTTAGCGCTCGCTTGAGGTGGCGTCGGGCGAGGGTGGGGCTGGCGTTGGCGCGCTCCTCCTCGGCCAGCTGGCAGAGCCAGTGGGCCGCGGCGCGGCGGCGCTCCTTGTCCTCCTGGACCAGCTGCGGGTTGGCGACCTCGAAGGCAGCCGCCCACTCCCCCTCGCGTTCCAGCAGGTCGGCCAGCAGCCGGCGCGCCGCCTGGCGCAGCGCGGCGTCCTGGGAGTCGCGCAGCAGCCCCTTGAGCAGGCGCTCGGCGCGATCCAGCAGGCCCAGGGTGAGGAAGTCCCGGGCCAGCTCCAGCTGGACCCGTTCGCCCTGGGCGGCGCTGAGGCTGGGCCGCGCCAGCAGGTTCTGGTGGATCTTCATCGCCCGGTCCGCCTCGCCGCGGGTGCGGAACAGGTTACCCAGGGTGATGTGGGTCTCGATGGTCTCGCTGTTGACCTCCAGCGCGCCGACGAAGGTCTCGATGGCGCGGTCCTGCTGGTCGTTGAGCAGGTAGTTGAGCCCCACGAAATAATCCCGCGCCAGCCCGGTCGGGGGTGCGGGATCATGCGCCTTGCGGCGTTCGCGGCGGCCCAGCCACCAGCCAATGGCGACCGCTGCCACCAGGACGGTCAGCAGCAGGGCATCGGGCATCTCAGGGGAGTTCCTTCAGCTCCTGGACACGCAGGCGGTCGAGTTCCTTGCGCTGCTGCTGGTTGTGGCGCTGTGCACGGGTCAGCAAGGTGCGCAGGCGCAGGTAGACCCCGCTCATGGCCAGCATGCCGAGCAGTACCCCGACGGCCAGGGAGGCCAGCAGCCACACCGAGAGGGAAGCGGCCGGCAGCTCGATCCAGATCAGGTTGAGCGGCAGCGCCTCGCGGTTGTTCACGGCGAACAGGATGCCGACCAGTAGAACCGCCAGCAGGATGATGGCCAGGATCAGGCCTTTGAGCCAACGCATGCGAAGTGTCCCCTTCAGGATGTAAGAGTTGGGTCGGAAGTGCGGAGCGGTGGGCTCAGTAGCCCAGAGCGCGGCTGGCGTCCACCTGCTCGCGAAGCTCCTTGCCGGGTTTGAAGTGTGGCACGAACTTGCCGTCCAGCGCGACCGGTTCGCCGGTCTTGGGGTTGCGGCCGATGCGTGGCTCGCGGTAGTGCAGCGAGAAGCTGCCGAAGCCGCGAATCTCCACCCGGCCCCCCGCCGCCAGGGTCTCGGTGATGTCGTCGAGGATCAGGCGCACGGCCGCTTCCACCTCCTTGAGGGAGAGCTCGGGTTGTCGCATGGCGATCTGCTCGATCAGCTCGGACTTGGTCATCGCGGGTCTCCGTTGGCGGCAGGCTGTTATTTTCGTTCAAGCATACTCGGCAAAACGAGACAAAACAACGCACTACGACCATAGGCAGAGAGCCTTCCGAAGACCCCGTGCGGCTGTCTCCGGCGCCGGGCTCGGGTATACTGCCGACACACTCCCGAACAGAGGCGAGGTCGACCTTGAACGAACCATCAAGCCCCGAGGCGGCACAGCGCAAGCGACTCTACTGGCACAGCCGGCGCGGCATGTGGGAACTGGACCTGCTGCTGGTGCCCTTCCTCGAGCAGCGCTACGACGGCCTGGCCGCGGAGGACCAGGCGGCCTTCCGGGCACTGATCGACGAGGAGGACCAGGACCTCTTCCTGTGGCTGATGCGTCGCGAGCTCCCCGAGGAGCCGGTTCGCCGGCGTATCGTGCAGATGATCATCGACCATGCCGAGAGTGCCGACAGCGTGTCGCATCGGCCCGTCTAGGCTGGCCCTGCTGGCCCATCTGCTGCCGGCCACCGCGGTGGCCGGCCTGCTGTGCTTCGTGTTGTCGCCGGCTCCCTGGCTGGCGCTCCTGCTGCTGCTGCTTACCCTCGCCATCCTGGCGGTGCGTCGTGGGCCCTGCGGCGAACTCAGGGCCGAGGCCGACCCTTCCGGCGGGGTGCGCTGGCGCTGGTGCGCGGCGGGCGACAAGGAAGCCCGGCCGGTGAGCCTGCGCTGCGACTACCTGGGGCCCTGGCTGATTGGCCTGCGTCTCGACGGGCGCCGGCTCTGGGTATGGCCCGACAGCTGCTCGCCGCAGGCGCATCGCGAGTTGCGCCGCTGGCTGGTGAGGCACTGAGCCACGCGGTGGCGTCAGCCCCCCCGCTTCCCTGGCCACGCTATCTGGACGTTCCCCCCTCGAGCTCGCGCAGCCAGCTGCGTGACGGCTGGGGGTGGGTGTCGCCGTGGTGCGGGCAGTCCGGGTTGTAGTGCAGGCCGCGGGACTCGCGACGGCGGCGTGCGCACCCCACGGTGAGGCGCGCCAGGCGCACCGCATGCCACAGGCTGGCCAGCTCGGCGCCGGGGGTGGTGCGTGCCACGGCCTCGCCGACCGTCGCCTGCAGGGCGGCGAGCGCCGAGGCCGCCTCCGCCAGCCCGGCGTCGCGACGCACGATGGCCACCCGGCGGCTCATCAGGTCGCGCAGGCGCTGGCGCCACTCGGCGAGCTCCGGCGGGGGGGCATCGGCGACGACCTCTCCGGCTGAAGGCTCGGGGAGGGGCGTGCAGGGTGCGTCGCGCAGCGCGGCCGCACAACTGCGGGCGAACACCAGACACTCCAGCAGCGAGTTGCTGGCCATGCGGTTGGCCCCATGTAGCCCGGTACAGGCGACCTCGCCCACGGCGAAGAGGTGGGCCACGCCGGTGGCGCCATGGTGGTCGGTGGCCACTCCGCCGCAGCTGTAATGCGCGGCGGGGACCACAGGGATGGGCACGGTGACGATATCCAGGCCACGCGACGCGCAGTGGGCATGGATGGTGGGGAAGTGGTGGCGGATCGCCGACTCACCCAGGTGGCGCACGTCGAGCAGCACGTGGTCGCTGCCGGTGCGCTGCATCTCGGCATCGATGGCACGGGCCACCACGTCGCGGGGGGCCAGCTCGGCGCGTGGATCCACGCCCGGCATGAAGCGCTCGCCGTGGACGTTGAGCAGGCGTCCCCCCTCGCCGCGCACCGCCTCGCTGATCAGGAAGGGGCTGCCCTGCGGATCATAGAGGCAGGTGGGGTGGAACTGCTGGAACTCCAGGTTCATCAGGGTGGCGCCGAGCTCGGCGGCCATCAGCATCCCCTCGCCGCTTGCCGGCTGGGGGCTGGTGGTGTGGCGATAGAGGCCGCTGGCGCCGCCGGTGGCCAGCACGGTGTCGTGGGCTGGCAGCGTCACCCCCCGGCCGTCGGCATCGAGGCAGCGGGCGCCGCGGCAGCGCCCCTCGGCGTCCTGGAGCAGGCCGATGGCGGTGAGGTCGTCGCGGATCCGGATGGCCGGATGGGCGGCGGCGTGGGCCTTGAGGGTATCCATCACCGCACGGCCGGTGGCGTCGGCGACATGGATGATGCGCCGGGCCCCGTGGCCGCCCTCGCGGGTGAGGTGGTAGGGGTAGCCGGCGTCGGGGCTGGTGTCACGGGTGAAGGGCACGCCCAGCGAGAGCAGCCACTCGATGGCGGCGGGGCCGTTCTCCACGGTAAAGCGCACCGCGGCCTCGTCGCACAGGCCGTCGCCCGCCACCAGGGTGTCCTGGACATGGGCCTCGAAGTCGTCGCCGGGGGAGAGCACCGCGGCGATGCCGCCCTGGGCCCAGCGGCTGGCGCCCTGGTCGTCGCTGGCGGGGCGCAGCAGGGTGACCGGACGGCGGTCCGCGACCTCCAGGGCCAGCACCAGGCCGGCGACACCGCCGCCGATGATCAGCACCTCAGGGTTGGCGTCAGGCATCTCGCGCTCCTTCGTCGGATCGTGCGGTATGGCGGCGTGCCCACTTGCGCCCGGAGGCGCGGCGCAGGCGGCGGCTGGGCAGGCGGTCGAGGCCGCCGAGCCGTTCGACCAGTTCCCGGGCCAGGCGGGCCAGCTCGCGGTTGAGCCACAGGTAGCCGCTGGGACTGAACAGCATGCGCCCCTCGTCGCTCACCGCGCTGGTGGCGAGGCGGGCGTAGCGCTGCAGGTCGAAGAAGGCCACCTCGGCGGTAATGGGCTGGCCGGTGCGCACCTGGGTGGCCAGGGTATCCAGCTCGCGGGCCAGGCGATGCTGCTCCCCGCGCAGCCCGGTCATCGCCTCGATCTGGTCATGCCCGGCGCGGGTGGTCCAGTGGGTTTCGAGGAGCAGTTCGATGGTGGAAAGCATGCGCCGCTGCAGGGAGATGATGTCGTCGAGCTCGTCGCGGCGCAGGCGCCGCTCGCGGTGGATGGCGTCCACCAGGCCGCGCTGCTTGACCAGTGCCGAGCTGGTGGCCTTGAGCAGGGCACGGGTGTCGATGTCCACCGCCGCCGAGGCGGTGGTGTGGGCATGGAAGAGGCGCGCCATGCGCTCGAGGTTCTCGGCCAGCATGAAGCGCATCATGTCGGTGGCCTTCTGGGGCAGCACCAGCACGGTGACGAGGATTCCCACCAGGGTGCCCAGCAGCACGTCGAAGGCGCGCCACAGGCCGACCCCGAGGTCGTGGCTGCCGTCGCCGATCACCAGCAGCAGGCTGATGGCGAACATCAGGCCGCTGTAGCCGTGGCGGTTGCCGAAGGTCCACCAGGTGGCCACGCCGATGGCGGTCAGGCCACCCAGCGGCAGCAGCAGGGGGGTCGGCGGCAGGAGAAGCAGCAGCAGGCCGGAGCCGGCACCCAGGGCGGTGCCGAGCAGGCGCTGGCGGCCCTTGTCGAGTACGCCGCCGATATGCGGCAGGTTGCCCATGACCATGATGGTGCTGACCAGTGCCCAGCTGGAGTGGGGTATCTCGAACAGGCGAATGATCAGGAAGGTCAGGGCGAGGGCCAGCAGCACACGCAGCACGTGCAGGCGACGGCGGAAGCGATAGGTGAAGAAGGGATCGCGCAGCGGCGGCAGATTCATTGGGCCAGCATCATGGAGGTGCCCCATGGTGGGGTCGATCCGGCCTGGTGGCGGTGAGCTGGTGCCCGGAGCCGGGCTCGAACCGGCACGGTGTCGCCACCGAGGGATTTTAAGTCCCTTGCGTCTACCAATTTCGCCATCCGGGCGGCACGGTGTCGGGCGGATCGGGTCGATCGGGGGAGTGGAGGCTGGAGTCGGAATCGAACCGGCGTACACGGAGTTGCAGTCCGCTGCATAACCACTCTGCCATCCAGCCTCATCGAGTCAGAGATAATGGAGCGGGAAAGGAGATTCGAACTCCCGACCCTCGCCTTGGCAAGGCGATGCTCTACCACTGAGCTATTCCCGCCTGACTCGAGAGCGAATTATACGGATAAGCCGGTGACTGTCAAACGTTTTATGTCGCCTGCGGGTGCACACCTACATGGAACGGCTGAGGTGCGGCCAGGCAGCCTTGAGGTAGAGGACCATCGACCACAGCGTCAGCACGGCGGCCACGTAGAGGGTGACCACGGCGAGTACCGCGATGGGGGTGCCGGGGGCGAAGGCGAGCAGCAGGAAGATCGCCACCATCTGCAGGGTGGTCTTTACCTTGCCGAGCCAGGAGACCGCCACGCTGCCGCGCTTGCCCATCTCGGCCATCCATTCCCGCAGCGCCGAGATCACGATCTCGCGACCGATGATCACCAGCGCCGGCAGCGTCAGCCAGAGGGCGTCGTAACGCTCGATCAGCAGCGCCAGGGCCACCGCCACCATCAGCTTGTCGGCCACCGGGTCGAGGAAGGCGCCGAAAGGGGTGGACTGGTTCCAGCGCCTGGCCAGGTAGCCGTCGAGCCAGTCGGTCACCGAGGCCAGGGCGAAGAAGGCGGCGGCCAGCGGCATGCTCCACGCGAAGGGCAGGTAGAAGAGCACCACCAGCAGCGGGATGAAGGCGATGCGGGCCAGGGTGAGGATATTCGGGATGTTCATCGCGCGAAGCTGTCCTTGCCGGTGATGGGGAGCATTGGGCATAGGCGCATTCTATCCCCCTTGGCCGGCTTCATCCATGCAGGGCGCGATGGATGGTCTCGGCGAGGCTGTCGCTGATGCCCGGCACCCGCGCCAGCTCCTCGCGGCTGGCCTGCTTGACCCCGTGCAGGCCGCCGAAGAAGCGCAGCAACTCGCGCCGGCGCTTGGGCCCGACCCCGGCGATGCCCTCCAGGGTGGAGGTGCGGCGCACCTTGTCGCGGCGGGTGCGGTGGCCGGTGATGGCGAAGCGGTGCGACTCGTCGCGGATATGCTGGATCAGGTGCAGCGCCGGGGAGGCCGCCTCCAGGTCCAGGGTGCGATCCACGGTCTCCAGGAACAGCGTCTCCAGCCCGGCCTTGCGGGTGGTGCCCTTGGCCACGCCGAGCAGGATGACGCCGTTGACCCCCAGCGAGGTGAGCACCTCCCGGGCCATGTTGAGCTGCCCCTTGCCGCCGTCCACCACCAGCACGTCCGGCGCCACGCTCTCGCCCTCGGCGACGCGGCGGAAGCGGCGGGTCAGCGCCTGCTGCATGGCGGCGTAGTCGTCGCCGGCGGCCACCCCCTCGATATTGAAGCGGCGGTAGTCGGACTTGCGCGGCCCGTTCTCGTCGAACACCACGCAGGAGGCCACAGTCGCCTCGCCGTGGCTGTGGCTGATGTCGAAGCACTCCAGCCGTGCCGGCGGGGCGGCCATGCCCAGCGACTCGCGCAACGCCTCGAAGCGCCGCGCCAGCTGGGTCTGGTTGGCCAGCTGGCCGGCCAGCTGCTGCTCGGCGTTCGTGCGCGCCAGCTCCTTCCACTGGGCGCGGTGACCGCGTACCTGGTCGGTGAGGCGGACCCGGCGTCCCGCCCGCTCGCTCAGCGCCCCAGCGATCAGCGCGGCATCGGGCACGGCGTGGCTGGTGATCACCTCGCGGGGGATCTCGCGGGCCCGGCCCAGGTAGTACTGGCTGACGAAGTCGCCGAGCAGCGCCTCGGGGGTGAGGTCCAGCCCGTTGGCGGGGGCGTGGTGGCGCGCGCCGAGCAGGCGCCCCTGGCGGATCGCCAGCACCGAGATGCACAGCGCCCCGGGGCGGCTGGCCAAGGCGAAGACGTCGGCGTCGCCGTCGCCGGTGTCGACGAACTGACGCTGCTGTAGCTGGCGCAGCTGCTGGATCTGGTCGCGCAGGCGGGCCGCCTCCTCGAAGGCCAGCTGGCGGCTGGCGGCCTCCATGGCCTCGGTGAGCTCGCGGGTGACCTGCTCGCTCTTGCCCTCCAGGCACTGCACCGCGTGCTCCAGGTCGCGGCGGTAGTCGGCCTCGCTGATGTAGCCCACGCAGGGGGCGCTGCAGCGGTTGATCTGGTACTGCAGGCAGGGCCGCGTGCGGTGGGCGAAGACGCTCTCCTCGCAGTTGCGGATGCGGAAGATCTTCTGCATCAGCGACAGGCTCTCGCGCACCGCGTGGCTGCTGGGGTAGGGGCCCAGGTAGCGGCCGTCGTCGCGGCGACTGCGGGCGCGCTTATACTCCAGCGCCGGGAAGGGGTGGCGGTCGGTGACGAAGACGAAGGGGTAGGACTTGTCGTCGCGCAGCAGGATGTTGTAGGGCGGGCGCAGCTTCTTGATCAGCGTCTGCTCCAGCAGCAGCGCCTCGGTCTCGCTGTTGGTGACGGTGACCTGGATGTCGGCGATGCGCCCCACCAGCGCCTGGGTCTTGGCGTTGAGCGCGCCACGGAAGTAGCTGGCCAGGCGCGCCTTGAGGCGGCGCGCCTTGCCCACGTAGAGGGTGTCGCCCTGGGCGTCCAGCATGCGGTAGACGCCGGGGGCCTCGCTGACATTGGCCAGGAAGCGGCGGTGATCGAAGCTCATGGCAAGGCGCTACTTGACGCTGGAGAAGCCTTCCACCAGCCCGTGGCGCAGCCCCAGGTGGGTGAGCTCCACATCCGAGTCGACCCCCAGCTTCTCGAAGATGCGGTAGCGGTAGGTGTTGACGGTCTTGGGGCTGAGGAAGAGGCGGTCTGAGATGTCCGCCACCTTCTGGCAGTTGATGATCATCATCGCCACCTGCATCTCGCGGGAGGAGAGCTCGTCGAAGGGGTTCTCGGGCGAGTCGATGCGTGACAGCACCAGGCGCTGGGCGACGTCCGGGCTGACGTAGCGCTGGCCGTGGAACACCTCGCGGATGGCGCCGACCATCTCGTCATGCTGGGAGTCCTTGCTCACCAGCCCCCAGGCGCCGGCATCCAGCAGCCGCTGGGCGAAGGTGTCCTCCAGCCAGGCGGTCAGCACCAGCACCCGGGCGTCGGGCAGGGTGCGGGTGATCTTGCGCGTGGCCTCCAGGCCGCCGATGCCCGGCATGCGGATATCCATCAGCACCACGTCAGGCTTGAGGCGCCGGGTCTCGTTGATTGCTTCCTCGCCACTGGAGGCCTCGCCGACCACGCGCAGGTCCTTCTCGGCGTTCAGCAGGTGGGCCAGGCTGGTCCTGACCAGGTGATGGTCATCGGCAATCAGTACCTTGATCAACGCGGGGGACTCCTGAACGGCTCGACCTCGACGAGTCGATCTCATTGAAGGGTAGGGGGATAGCGGCTAGGCAGGACAAGAGTGGCATAACTGGCCGCCGGGCAAAACCCTCCTTAGGAGGGGAACGACCGATGAAAAAAAGGCTTGACCACTCCTGCCTGCCGCCGTATCATTCGCCCCGTTCTCGCAAGACGAGACAGCGTGGGGCCTTAGCTCAGCTGGGAGAGCGCAACACTGGCAGTGTTGAGGTCAGCGGTTCGATCCCGCTAGGCTCCACCAACAAGACACGACGAATCAGCCGCTTAGCGTAGCTCGCTAGGCGGCTTTTTCGTGGCTGGCGTTGCGTGTCTCCCGCCCCGCGCCCAGGCTGTCGTCAGGCCAGCATCCCCCGGTCGCCCAGCGCCTGGCTGTGCCGGGCGAAGGCCCGGGCCATCTTCTCGTCGTAGCGGTTGCGGGCGTAGGCGGGGCCGTTGTAGTAGCGGGCGAAGCGCGCCCAGTCCTGGTCGCGCAGGCTGTCGTGAAGGCGCCTGTCCTTGCCGATGAAGCGGACGAAGGCGTCGAGGTGATCGCGCTCGCCCCGGTGCATGCACTCCACGTAGTGGCGGGCGCTATCGTAGCCCAGGTGCTGCCAATGGAAGCCCATGATCTGGAAGAGCCCCCAGGAGGCCGACTCCAGCGCGCTGTCGTGGTGGATCCGTTGTGCCCGCGTGAGTCGATCATACTCCCGTACGCCACCGGCATAGCCCCCGGAAGACGGGTTGACCAGCTCGGGGTGCCGGGCGCGGTGGGGCGCGGGGTCGAGGCCGTGGTGCCTGAGCCGCCGGTACATGATGTGGCGCTCGAACAGGATCGCGGGCCTGTCGTTGGGAAAGAAGCCGCTGCCCCGTGACTCCACCTCGTTGACCGCCATCACCGCCGCCACGGGTACCCCGAGCTCGGCGGCGGCCCACTCCAGGTCGGCCTGCTGCAGCAGCCGCTCGTCCGGGGGGCTCTCGCGCAACGCCTGCAGGGTCTTGGGGCCCGCGATGCCATCCGCCACCAGTCCGACCCGGCGCTGGAAGGCGCATACCGCGCGCTCGGTGGCCGGCCCGTAATCGCCGTCGATCGCCAGGCGAAGACCCGCCTGGTGCAGCCGCCGCTGCAGCGCCATGACCTCCTCGCCGCCGTCCCCTCGCCGCAGCATGCGCTCCTGCTGCACCACGAAGTCGGCCTCGTCCTCTCGCTCGCCCATGCCATGCCCTCCCCCTTTGCCTTATCTCACTCTAGTGAGCGCGGAGGGGCGGCGCCATATCACCGCCGGGTGAGGGGGTGGCGTGTGAGTCAGGCCGGTTGGCCGGCGTCCTGGCTAGCCGCTGGTGTGCCAGAAGGGCTGGCCCAGGGTCGGGGTGCTGGGGCTTGCCGTCTGGCGCCGTTCCATCAGCCCGGCGCGATGGGCCTCGCGGCCCGCCTCGATAGCGCGGGCGAAGGCGGCAGCCATCGCCGCCGGGCGGCGCGCCTTGGCCACGGCGGTGTTGAGCAGCACGCCATCGAAGCCCATCTCCATGGCCTCGGCGGCCTGGGAGGGGGCGCCAAGCCCGGCGTCGATGATCAGTGGCACGTCCAGGCGTTCGCGCAGGGTGCGCAGGGCGTAGCGATTCATCAGGCCACGCCCGGTGCCGATGGGGGCGCCCCAGGGCATCAGCGCCTGGCAGCCAACCTCGCGCAGCCGCTGGCAGAGCACCAGGTCGTCGGTGCAGTAGGGCAGCACCTTGAAGCTCTGGTCGACCAGCTCCCGGGCGGCCTCCAGCAGGCCGAAGGGGTCGGGCTGGAGGTTGTAGTCGTCGCCGATCACCTCGAGCTTGATCCAGGGGGTGTCGAACAGCTCCCGGGACATCTCGGCCAGGGTGATCGCCTCGCGGGCGGAGCGGCAGCCGGCGGTGTTGGGAAGCAGCCGGCAGCCGCTCTCGCGCAGGATCTGCCAGAAGGCGTCTCCGTCGCCGCCGGCGGGGTTCTGGCGGCGCAGGCCCAGGGTGACCATGTCGCAGCCGGCGGCGGCGATCGCCTCCTGCATCACCGCCGGCGAAGGGTAGAGGGCGGTGCCGAGCAGGAAGCGGCTGGTGAAGGCCTCGCCATAGAGCACCAGGGCGTCATGCTGGTCGTCATGGAGCCTGTTCATCAGCCGCCTCCTACCGGGGCCACGATATCGATGCGGTCGCCGTCGTCGAGGGTGCGCTCCACCCAGCTGGAGCGCGGGGCGAAGGTGTCGTTGATGGCCACGGCGACGCGCCGGCCGCCGTAGCCCCAGCGCTCCAGGGCCTGGTCCAGGGCGGTGCCCGCGGGCAGCCGGGCGGCCTCGCCGTTGAGGCTCAGGGTGATCTCGTGCATGGCGTGTTTCTCCTGGGTGCCTTCCTTCATGACGCGCTCTCCTCGGGGGCGGCCTCGGCCAGCACTGCGGCGAAGGGGCGCTCGCCCGCGCCGCGGACCTCGGCCAGCAGGTGCTCGACCAACGCCGGGGCCAGCAGGTAGCCGTGGCGGAAGAGGCCGTTGGCGCTGGTCAGGCCGTCGCGATGGGTGACATGGGGCAGGTTGTCGCGAAACGCCGGGCGCAGGTTGACGCCCTGCTCGAGCACTCGCGCCTCGGCGAAGGCCGGCGACAGGGTATAGAGGACGCTCGAGAGCTCCAGCGACGACTGCAGCGAGATGGGCGAGCGGTCCTCGCTCTCGATGGAGGTGGCACCGACCACGAAGCGGCCGTGCGGCTTGGGCACCACATAGAGCTGGTAGCGGGGGTGCATCAGGCGTACCGGGCGCGACAGCCGCACCTCCTCGGTGTGCACCTGCAGGGTCTCGCCGCGCACGCCACGCAGGGTGGGGTGGCGGGGCCTGGCGCCGTGGCCACGGCAGTCGATCACCCGGTCGAAGGTGCGCCGGCCGGCGGCACTCTCGACCTCGCCGGGCCGGGTCTCGATCGGTGTGTGGCCGTGGTACTCACCTCCCAGCGCGCGGATCGCCGCCAGCAGCCGGGCGAGCAGCTCGCGGTTGTCCAGGTGGGCCTCCTCCTCGAGGAAGAGGCCATGGCGGAAGCCCGTCGCGAGGTCGGGTTCCAGGGCCTGGAGGTCGGCGCCCGACAGCGGGCGGTAGCGCGCCGGCGCGCCCAGGGCGTCGTCGAGCTCGCGGCGGAACTGGGTCAGCTCGCCCTCGTCCTGGGGGTGGGCCACCACCAGGCTGCCCCGTGGGTGCCAGAGCTCGGGGGCCTCGAGCTCGGCCAGCCACTCGGGCCAGCGGGTCAGGGCCACGCGCCCCATGTCGTAGACACAGCGCTCGCTGACCACGGTCTCGGCCAGGGGGGCGACCATGCCGGCGGCAGTCCAGGCGGCGGCGGGAGGCGTGTCCAGGTCGCCGGCGTCATAGAGGGTGACGGCGTGGCCGTCGCGCAGCAGGCGCCAGGCCACCAGGCGGCCGAGCAGGCCGGCGCCGGCCACGGCGAAGCGCTGTTGGGGGAGTCGACTCATCGAACGGGCATCCAGCGGGGGGAGTGACGACCAGGCAGGATGCGGGGCAGGAGCGGACAGCGATGCACGAGCTTGTTTCCTCCGCAGGCATCAACCTGATCAGGTTCAACGGGTTCGGCCGTACCGATCTCAGCCCTCGTCCAGCGCGCCAGGCGCGTGTCAGGGCTCCCCGACAAGTCGTCCCAACATAACCAAGGAGGCCCGCCGACGCAATCGGTGTCGGCGGGCCTCCTTGGTGATCGCAGATGGGAATGCCGCGCTCTGGGCTTTCCCGGCGACAGGCCCTCGCAGGGCGCCGTCACCCGGCGGTCAGGCGCAGTCCGCCGCGCCCTCGCCGAACATGTCGAACAGCAGCTCGCGGCCAAGGCCGGTGAGCACGAAGCGCCGTTGCTCGTTGAAGGTGGCGGCCTCGCTGGACTCGAGGATGCGCTGGCAGGCGGACCACTCGCGGGAGTCCGCCTCGAGGCACTCGAGGGTGGCGGGGTCGAGGCCGCGGTGGGGCACGGTCACGGTCTCGAGGACGTGGCCCTGGCGGTAGAGCAGGGCGGCCATGTTGGAGAGGCACTGGCGCAGGCTGCGCTGCATGCCCAAGGTGTCGATCGGGGGAGGTGTCATGCGCCGCGTCTTCCTTGCTGGAATGTGCTGCGGCGCATTATACAACCTTGGTCGTACAAGACCAAGGTCTAAGGGGGTGTCGGCCTCAGTCGTCGACTCGGCCCAGCAGCAGGAACTCGATCAGCGCCTTCTGGGCGTGCAGCCGGTTGCCGGCCTCCTGCCAGACCACGGCGCGCGGGTCGTCGAGCAGGGTCTCGCTGATCTCCTCGCCGCGGTGGGCGGGCAGGCAGTGCAGGAAGAGGACATCGTCGGCGGCCCGGTCGAGCAGCGCCTCGGTCACCTGGAGACCGGCGAAGGCCGCCTCGCGCTTGGTCTGCTCCTCCTCCTGGCCCATGGAGGCCCAGACGTCGGTGGTCACCAGGTCGGCACCCGCGACGGCCTCGGCGGGGTCGCGCAGGAGGGTGACACGGTCGCCGGCGGCGGCGAGGATATCCTGGCGCGGCTCGTAGCCTTCGGGGCAGCAGATGCGCAGCCGGAAGTCGAACTGCCGGGCGGCGTTGATCCAGGAGTGGCACATGTTGTTGCCGTCGCCGATCCACACCGCGGTCTTGCCCCGCACCTCGCCGCGCAGCTCGGTCCAGGTCATGACGTCGGCGAGCAGCTGGCAGGGGTGGTAGTCGTCGGTCAGCGCATTGATCACCGGCACGCTGCTGGCGGCGGCGAAGGACTCGAGGCCTGCATGGGAGAAGGTGCGCACCATCACGATGTCGACCATCTCGGAGAGCACCCGGGCGGTGTCGCCGATGGGTTCGCCGCGCCCCAGCTGGGTGTCGCGGGGCGAGAGGAACAGGGCGTGGCCGCCGAAGTGCGCCATGGCGGTCTCGAAGGAGACCCGGGTGCGGGTCGAGGACTTCTCGAAGATCATCGCCATGGTGTGGTTGGGGAAGGGCGTGTAGGTGGGGCCCTCGGCCTTGAGCGCCTGCTTGATGGTGATGGCGCG
>NZ_AXCA01000179.1:0-2711 GCF_000475415.1 Halomonas sp. PBN3
CCGTAACCGGTCATTCCAAGGCGTGCCGATTTCTGCTTGCTTTATACGTCACATAGTGGCTGGATCAGCGCTACCGCGACCTTCCACCGCCGGTTATCTTCCGACTGCACGATGACGGTCTTGCGGTTGATCTTGATGACGCGACCAAACACCTGACCCTCGCGGCTCTCGAAGGAGACAGCCTGCCCCAGGGTCAGGCGATTCAACACTTCCATCTCCTGACGGGCCTGGAGTTCGTCGATACGGCGGCAGATGACGTCGTTGAGCGCCAGGAGCTGGTCGAGGCTCATGTCGTCGATACGCATGGGGAACTGAATCTCGTGCATCGGGAAAGGCGCTACCTTGCCCGATGCGCCGGCGGGTGTCGATTCAGCGCTCGATGTCGGAGCGCAGCGGCGTGTCGGCGAACTGGGCCTTCCAGCGGCGCGGCGTCAGCTCGTCGACCCGTGAGGCCGGGTGGATGGCCACGCGCTGGAGCACATCGACCAGGTAGGTGTAGGGATCGACACCCTGCAGCCGGCAGGTGGTCAGCAGGCTCTGCACGATGCCGACGTGCTCGGCGCCGACCTCGCTCCAACAGAACATCCAGTTTTTCTTACCCATGGGAATGCAGCGCAGGCCACGCTCCAGGTGGTTGGTGTCGATCGGCACGTCGGGATCGGACAGAAATACCTCCAGGCTCCGCTGTCGCTTCAGCGCGTACTCCACGGCTTGGCGCAGCGGGTGGCGTGGTTCCAGATCGTCCCGTTGGAGCTGGTGGTCGCACCATTTCCAGAAGTCGCGCACCTGGGGCTCGCTGTAGGTGGTGCGCGCCTTGAGCTTGTCGGGTCCTTCGCGGCCTTTCTCGCGGATCCAGGTTTCGGTCTTGTAGAGTCCGGCGATCCGCAGCAGGCCTTCCTCGACCGCCTCATCGCTGCCCTGCGCCTTCTCGAAATGCCGCCGTGCGTGCGCCCAGCATTCGGCGTGGGTCACCCCCGGGCGCTTCTCGGCATAGCGGGCGTAGGAGGCGTTGCCGTCGGTCAGCAGCACGCCGTTGAAGTGGTCACCCAGCACCGTGTCGATGTGGGCCTTGGCGCGCGACGGGGAAAAGGTGAAGCTGATCTCGTCGTGGTCGCCGTACAGCGGCCAGAACCACGCTTCCTTCATCTTGCCCTTGGCCTTGCGGCCCGCCTTGATCGGCGTCTCGTCCATGGCCAGCACCTGGCTTTGCAGCACGTGCTCCAGCTGGGCCAGGTGGATCGGCGACAGCAACGCCGCAGCTCGCGCCACCTGCTGAGTCAGTGTGGTGCGACTGAGCTGGATGCCGGCCTGCTGCAGGCGCTGATGCTGGCGATAGAGCGGCAGGTGGTAGCAGAACTTGTCGACCAGCAGACCCGCGATGAAGCTGACATCGGCCAGCGAGCCGTCGAACAGCGTGGCCGGCGCCGACGTTGCCTGGGGCGGCGCCTCCTTGCTGACCTTGAACACCGGGCAACGGTACTCCAGCACCTCGAAGCTGGCCCGGCGCTGCGCCAGGCGGAAGGTGCTGCGCGTGGCGATCACCTCGATGTCATCCCGCGTCACGCCCTCCGGTAGCTCGGGCGCCACCTCGATGACCTTGACCGGCACCGAGGCATCGAAGCGCAGCCCGGTGTCGTTGACGGTATCGCGACGCGTCTTACGCGGTGACGTCTTGGCGGGTGGAGCGTCATCATCGGGCTCGGGCGGCGGCGACGCCGGGAGATCCTGCAGGCTACCGAGCAGGCTCTGTTGCACGGCCGGGTCGATCGCCAGCAGGCGCTCCGACTTGCGGCCGAACAGCTGCCGCTTGAACCAGTCGAGTTGTCGTTCCACCTCCTGAAGGCGCGTCTGTAGAGCGGCATTTTCCGCCAGCGTCTGCTGATATTTCTGTTCCAGAGATAGCGCCGTCACGAGGTGATAATTCCTGATGAATCAGGCTGTTATTTTACCATGCCATCAGGCCGCTGACACCTTGGGATGCCAGCGTTTGCGGCGTTTCGTGACCACCAGATCGAGCCCCTCGATCAAGGCTTCGAATTCGGCATGGCTGAGCGTGATTGCCTGGCCTGCGGGGGCCGACAAGGCGGCGAAGCGCCCGCGCTCCAGGCGCTTGCTCCACACGCAGTAGCCGCCGGCCTGGAAGTAAAGGCACTTGAGCTGGGTGCGCCGTCGGTTGATGAAGATGAAGCCGTGGCCACTCAGCGGATTCTGGCCCAGCTGCCGCCTCACCAGGGCGGCCAGACCATCGTAGGAACAGCGCATGTCGGTGGGCTGCGTGCACAGCCAGAGTTTGACGGGTGGTCGCATCATGCCCCCCGGCGAAAGCGCAGGCAGACACCATCGCCCAGGTCGAGCTCGATCTCCCAGCCGCGCGGCTCATCATCGGCGTCGTCGTTCTCTTCCGCGGTCGGCATCGACACCGGTGCGAAGAGCGCCGGCTCGGCAGCCATGTGATAAGGCATTGGCGCCTCGCCGGCCAGTCGCCGCTTCCAGAGCTTGAAGGAGCTGACGGGGATCCCTGTCTGGCGGCAGAAGGCCTGCTGGGAGAGCCCGCTATGGGCCTGTTCGTCGACCCAGGCCTGCCATTGCGAGGCGGGGTGGCGGGAGTGGCGTCGCTTCGACATGGGGACTGATGCTCCGTCGGTGAATGACGGGATCAGCGTAGGGGGTCAGGCCACCTCAGGAAACGACGCGCCAGAATGGCCGCTTAC
>NZ_AXCA01000180.1:0-1448 GCF_000475415.1 Halomonas sp. PBN3
GGAGGCGCTGTGAATACCTCCCTGTACGTATATGGAGTCCTCCCCGTTTGCAAGCACGAGGCACGATGGTCGGTAGGTACGACTGCACACGTATATCCGGTCTCGTTAATGATGCTCTGATGAGCATCGGACCTTGATGGGCTATCCGCACGTCAGCTCCCAATCGCTACCTCGAGCTCAAAAGGCTCAGCGTCCAGAAGGGGTTGTCTGACGTCGGTTCGACCTGTTCGCCATCCTGCAGCATGCTCAGCAATCGTGGTGGACGATGCTCAATATTACACTAACGTGCTAAATCCAATCGTTTTTCATGCCGACAGCCGCGACGCCAGCGACGCATCATAGGCCGTCTCATGGCGGGTTACCGCCCAGGCGATCCGTGCCGTCTTGTTGGCCAGTGCGACGACCGCCACATTGGCATGCTTGTGCTCGGCCAGGTGCCTGACCCACTGGCTCAGGCCGTCGTCCTTGGTGCCCACATGCCGGAGCACCGAGCGCGCGCCATGCACCAGTAGCTTGCGCAGGTAACTGTCACCGCGTTTGCTGATGCCCAGCAGGCGGTCTCGCCCCCCGGTGCTGTGCTGTCGCGGCGTCAAGCCGAGCGAGGCGGCAAAATCTCGCCCCCGCCGAAAGCTCTTGCCATCGCCGAGGGCGCCGGCCAGCGCGGTGGCGGTCAGTGGACCGATACCCTGCAGCGTCATCAGCCGCTTGGCCACGGGGTCGGTCTTGGCCTGTCGCTCGAGGCTCGCCGTGACCGTCGCGATGCGCTCATCCAGGTGGCGCAGATCCTCGGCAAGGCCGGCAAGCAGGACACGAAAGGCATCCGTCAGCCCGTTGTCTGCCGCTTCCAGCCAGCGAGGCAGGGCGGCACGCAACTGACCGATACCCACCGGAGCGACCAGGCCATACTCCCCCACCAGCCCGCGTATCTGGTTGGCCTTGGCCGTGCGCTGCCGTACCAGCTCTTCACGAATGCGGTGTGCCGCCTGGGTATCCTGCTGAGCGACGCTCTTGACGGCCACGAAGCGCATACTGGGCCGCCCCATGGCTTCACAGATCGCTTCGGCGTCGACCCGGTCATTCTTGTTGCTCTTCACGTAGGGCGTCACGAACTGTGCGGCGATCAACTTGACGCGATACCCCCGCGCCTGCAGGGCCCGCGCCCAGAAGTGAGACGAGGCACAGGCTTCCATGCCGATCTCGGCTCCCGCCGGCACCCGCTTGCTGACCGCATTCAGCCATTTTTCGCGGGTGTACTTACCTTGCCACTGCACCTGATCATGGCGATCGACGCCGTGGACATGAAAAACAGACTTTGCGATATCGACGCCGACACGGGTAATGTTCATGACGAGTTCTCCTCACCCTCAGGCTGGTTGGTGTTCTCGCCCACCAGTGTGGCGCAACGACGCCGATATAGGGTGGGGAGGACTCCATCCCATTGCTACCGA
>NZ_AXCA01000181.1:0-1516 GCF_000475415.1 Halomonas sp. PBN3
ACGTGGGCGGCACCGGTGAGAACACCATCGATGACGCCATCCGCTCGGCCAACACTGCGGCCAATGCGGGTTGGGACATCAGTGCCCAGGGCAGCAACCCGACCAATGTGGGGCCGGGCGACAGCGTCGATCTGAGCAACAGTGACGGCAATATCGAGGTCAGTAAGACCGCCACCGATAACGACGTCACCTTCGACCTGGCTGCCAATCTCACGGCCGACAGCCTGACCACCGGTGACAGCAGGCTCGACACCGATGGTCTGACCGTCGATGACGGTGCCGGCAACGTCACCGAAGTGACAACCGCTGGTACCAGCGTCACTGACGGCACCAACAGCACCGAGTATGGCGCCGACGGCATGACCATCGCCGGTGGCCCGAGCGTTACCACCAGCGGCATCGATGCGGCTGGCAACAAGATCACCAACGTGGCCGATGGCGACATCAATGCCTCCAGCGGCGATGCCATCAACGGCAGCCAGCTGCAGGCGGCAGGCGACAGCCTGGCCAGCAATGTGCTGGGCGGCAATGCCGACTACACCGGCAACGACTTCGCCATGAGTGATGTGGGCGGCACCGGTGAAGACACCATCGATGACGCCATCCGCTCGGCCAATACCGCGGCCACTGCGGGCTGGAACGTGGCCGACACCAATGGCAATAGCCATAACATTGGCCCCAACGGCAAGGTGACCTTCGAGGGTGACAGCAACGTCACGGTGACCGAGTCCGGCGTCGACGATGATGCCAAGGTCCAGGTGGCGCTGAACGACAACATTACCGTCGATAGCGTGACCACTGGTGACAGCAGGCTCGACACCGATGGACTGACCGTCGATGACGGTGCCGGCAACGTCACCGAAGTGACGACCGCTGGCACCAGCGTCACCGACGGTACCAACAGCACCGAGTACGGCGCCGATGGCATGACCATTGCCGGTGGCCCGAGCGTTACCACCAGCGGCATCGATGCGGCTGGCAACAAGATCACCAGCGTCGCCGATGGCGCCATCAACAGCACCAGCAGCGATGCCATCAACGGCAGCCAGCTGCAGGCGGCGGGCGACAGCCTGGCCAGCAATGTGCTGGGCGGCAATGCCGACTACACCGGCAACGACTTCACCATGAGTGATGTGGGCGGTACCGGTGAAAGCACCATCGATGACGCCATCCGCTCGGCCAATACCACTGCCAACGCGGGGTGGAACGTGGCCGACACCAATGGCAACAGCCATAACATTGGCCCGAACGGCAAGGTGACCTTCGAGGGTGACAGCAACGTCACCGTCACCGAGTCCGGCGTCGACGATGATGCCAAGGTCCAGGTAGCGCTGAATGACGACATTACCGTCGATAGCGTGACAGCCGATAGCGTGACCACCGGCAACAGCAGGCTCGACACCGATGGACTGACCGTCGATGACGGTGCCGGCAACGTCACCGAAGTGACAACCGCTGGCACCAGCGTCACCGATGGCACCGACAGCACCGAGTACGGCGCTGACGGCATGACCAT
>NZ_AXCA01000182.1:0-9530 GCF_000475415.1 Halomonas sp. PBN3
GATGGCGCCATCAACAGCACCAGCAGCGATGCCATCAACGGCAGTCAGCTGCAGGCGGCGGGCGACAGCCTGGCCAGCAATGTGCTGGGCGGCAATGCCGACTACACCGGCAACGACTTCAGCATGAGTGATGTGGGCGGTACCGGTGAGAGCACCATCGATGACGCCATCCGCTCGGCCAATACCGCGGCCAATGCGGGTTGGAACGTGGCCGATGCGAATGGCAACAGCCACAATATCGGCCCGAACGGCAAGGTGACCTTCGAGGGTGACAGCAACGTTACTGTGACCGAGTCCGGCGTCGACGATGATGCCAAGGTTCAGGTGGCGCTGAACGACGACATTACCGTCGATAGCGTGACCACCGGTGACAGCACGCTCGACACCGACGGGCTGACTGTCGACGATGGTGCCGGCAATGTCACCGCGGTGACCGCAAGCGGTACCAGCGTCACCGATGGCACCAACAGCACCGAGTACGGCGCCGATGGCATGACCATTGCGGGTGGGCCGAGTGTGACCACCAGTGGCATCAATGCCGGTAATCAGGTGGTCTCCAATGTCGCCAATGGCGTGGCCGACACCGACGCGGTCAACGTCAGCCAGCTGACCGGCCTGGCGGATACCCCGCTGACCTTCGCCGGCGACAGTGGCACCAACGTCGATCGCAAGCTTGGGGAAACGCTGAACCTGATGGGTGGCGAGACCGACGCGACCGCCCTGGTCGACGGCAACATCGGTGTGGTCGCCGATGGCAGCGACACCCTGTCGATCCAGCTGGCCGAGAACATCGACCTGGGCGAGACCGGCAGCGTCACCACCGGCGATAGCGTGCTCGACACCGATGGCCTGGTGGTGAACGACAACACCGCCAATCCGACGGCCACTACCACCGTGGAAGCGGGCACGATCACGCTGGCGGCGAACCCGATCACGGGGCCGGCTAACCAGATCGTGATCGACGCCAACAGCGGCACCATCGGTGGGTTGACCAACACGACCTTCGATCCGAACAGCTTCACCAGCGGACAGGCCGCCACGGAGGACCAGCTCGGTCAGGTCTACACCGTGGCCAACGCTGGCTGGCACGTCTCGGTGGATGGCGAGGGGGTCATGGCCGACGGCAGCAACAACGTCGGTCCCGATGGCGTGGTGGACTTCACCAGCGACGACAACATCGTCATCGACCGCACTGGCACCGACCTGGCATTCGGCCTGGCCGACAGCATCACCCTGGGGGATGGCGATAGCGCGATCACCGTGGATGGTGAGAATGGTCTGGTCAGCGTCGGCGATACCATCGTGAATGGCGCCGGCGTGACGGTGGGCGACGACGTAAGCCTGGACAATGGCGGCCTGACGATCGACGGTGGTCCGAGCGTGACCGTGGGCGGCATCGATGCGGGCGGTCAGGTGGTGACCAACGTCGCTGCGGGCGAGGTCAGTTCGACCAGCACCGATGCCATCAACGGTAGCCAGCTGTATGAGGTACAGCAGGTCGCCAACGCCGGCTGGAACCTGAGTGGTTCCGGTGCGGATGCGGTGAACATCGGACCCAACGGCGCGGTGGACTTCCGGGGTGATTCGAACATCACGGTGTCCCAGGCCGGGGTGGATCAGGATGGCGTGATCGAAGTGGCGCTCAACGATGCCATTACCCTGGGAGCGGGCGATACCGCGGTCACCGTGGATGGTGAAAACGGCCTGGTGAGCGTCGGGGATACCATCATGGATGGCGACGGCGTGAGCATCGGCGACAGCGTGAGCCTGGACGGCAGCGGCCTGGTGATCGCAGGGGGGCCGAGCGTGACCATCGGCGGCATCGATGCCGGTGGCCTGCAGGTCACCAATGTTGCCAGTGGCCTGGGTGGCCAGACGCTGGACCAGATCAGCGGTGGTGACCTGATGAATGCCGTCAACGTGGGCGATCTCCAGCAGGTCGCCGGCGAGATTGGCCAGGATGTTGCCGCGGCCAAGACCGAGGTCGAGGCGGGAAGCAATATCACTGTCAGCCAGACCACCGGCGACGATGGGCAAACCATCTACACCGTGGAGACCGAGCGTGATGTGGACTTCGACAGCATCAACGTCGGCTCGGTCAACATCGACAAGGACAACGTCGATGAGAATGGCAACACCATCATCGCCGGGGTGGGGCGTGGAGAAATCAGCGCCGATAGCACCGATGCGGTCAACGGTAGCCAGCTGCATGAAGTGCAGGAGGAGCTTGGCGATATCAACGGCGCGCTCGATGGCGGCATGAACTTCGCTGCCGATGAGGGCGACGATGTGAACCGCACGCTGGGCGATACCGTGGCGATCACCGGCGACGACAACATCACCACGCAGACGACAGGGGACGGGGTTCAGGTGACGCTGAACAACGAGCTCAACGTCGACAGTGTGACGACCGGAAAGACCACGGTCAGTGATGCCGGCGTGACGATCGCAGGCGGCCCCAGCATGACCGCCGATGGTATCGACGGTGGTGGCAAGCGGATTACCAATGTGGCCGCGGGTGTCGATGCAACCGATGCGGTGAACGTCGGGCAGATGCAGGAGCTCAATCAGCGCTTCGCTCAAGAGATCCACAATGTCCATGGCCGTATCAGCGACGTGGAAAGGAATGCCAATGCCGGTACGGCCAGTGCCCTGGCGGCCTCGACCGTGCCCCAGGCCTGGCTGCCGGGCAAGAGCATGGTCGGCGTAGGTGCCGGTACCTACGAGGGAGAGTCCGCCATCTCCGTGGGGATTTCGCGCCTTTCGGACAATGGTCGCTGGGTTATTCAGGGCAAGGTGACCGGTGATTCTCAAAGCAACTTCGGCGCTGGCATCGGTGCTGGCTGGCACTGGTAAGGAGACGAACGTGAAAGTATGGAGCTCAGACGCAATGCGCAAGGCGGCCCTCGGGGCCGCCGGTATCGCCGGTGTCGTGCTGGTGGCGGGGTGCGCCGCGCCGCCGAATAACGACCGCGCAGAGATTCGCGAGGCGGGAGATGGATTTCCTGCGCTGGATGACAACTGGTATGACGGTGGCCGTTTCGTCGATCCTCGGAACATCCTGCGCATCAAGGAAGGCCAGTCCAAGGACCAGGTGCGCCAGCTGATCGGCAACCCTCACTACAGTGAAGGGTTCTTCGGCGTGCGCGAGTGGAACTACGTCTTCAACCTCTATACGGGGGAAGAGGGCGGGGACTACATCACCTGCCAGTACCAGGTCGAATTCGATGACGAGATGGCGCTGGAAAGTAGCCGCTGGCGTGAGGCGCAGTGCCCGGCACTGCTGGCTCCGGTCGAGCGCAAGGAGGACCAGACGCTGGTGCTTTCCGGCGACGTGCTGTTCGACTTCGACAGCGACCGGCTGACGCTGGAAGGTCGCCGTGCCCTGGAGCGGGTGGCGCAGTCGGCGCTCAGCGAGTTCGAGGCTCCCGGCATGTTGATCACGGGCTACACGGACCGCTTCGGTAGCGCGACCTACAACCAGGCGCTTTCGCAATCACGGGCCGATACCGTGGCTGACTATCTCTCCACTCAGGGGATCAGTCGTGGCGATATCCGCACCGCCGGACGCGGGGAGGCCGATCCGGTGGTGACATGCCCGGGAAGCGTGGCTACGCAGAGCGTGACGGAGTGCCTGCGCCCCAATAGGCGCGTGGAGATCACGATCAGCGAGTCGGTGGACGGGTAAAGCCAGCCACCGGTAACGATGATAGAGAATCACCAGGATGGAACGATGAGCAAACGACGTGGCCGTCAACAGGACAGCAAGAACATCGAGACTCAGGGCGAAACCGAAGCCGTGAATATGAATGCGCAAGAGCGAGGAGATAAACCCTCGGTAACCATCGATGGAGCCACCTATACGTTGGAGAGCCTGGGGGAGCAGGGGCGTGAACAGCTGCAGAATCTTCGGGTAACCGACCAGGAGATGCGTCGGTTGCAGGACCAACTGGCGATCATGCAGACGGCACGCAACACCTATGCCCGGATACTGGGTGATGTGGTCAAGAATGTGGCACCACAGGCATGACCTTGTAGCGATGACGTTTCATGTAACTTGAGCTGTCACGTTTTGCCTTATCTTCTGACGTACCCGGCATGTCTGACATGCCGGGTTTCCCTTGGTGTTGTTAATCCATGGTTGTTGATTCATGAGAGCAAAGATTTGGCTGGGAGTTGTACTACTGAGCGGTAGCACGCTGGTATATGCCGACTACGATGCTGGCCTGGCCGAGTTTCGGCAGAGAAATTTCGCCTCGGCGGTGCATGAGTGGAGAGAAGCCGCAGAGCAGGGCGAGGGACGATCACAGTTTGCGCTGGGTCAGATGTTCGAGAATGGTGCTGGGGTTAAGAAAAGTCTAGACGAGGCCTATAAGTGGTATCGGATTTCCGCTGATAATGATGTGCTAGACGCTCAAGTAAGACTTGCGGAGTTGTATCTGAGTGAGCGAGTTGATGGGCGGGGGCCGGCGGATGCCGTGGAGTGGCTGGAGCGTGCAGCACAGTCCGGGCACGGCGGAGCTCAGTTCCAGTTGGGGTTGATGTATCTGGAAGGGTTTGGTGTCGAGGAGGATGCGGTCGCGGCTGCACGTTGGTTCGAGCAGGCGGCTGATCAAGATCATGTTCAGGCTAAGAACAACTTGGGCAGCTTGTACGAGAATGGTCTTGGTGTGGAGCAGGACTATTCTCGCGCCTTCGAGCTCTTCAGTCAGGCCGCCAGGCAAGGAGACGCCATGGCGCAGAATAACCTAGGGGCGATGTATGCCCGCGGCCGCGGCGTAGAGCGGAACCATGCCTGGGCAGTATTCTGGTTTGCTATGGCGTCGCGTAGTGGAAACGATGTATCTAAGGGTAACATTGCATCTAGCCTTCCTCATCTTGAAAAAAGGCAGATTGCAGGTTCTCGTGTCAATATCCGTTCAGGCGCCGGAACCCAGAACTCAAGAATAACACAATTGAAACTTGGTAAGGAAGTTTATGTTTTGGGAGGTGGGGAAGGCTGGAGTCAAGTGTATTTTGACGAAGATGGTGAGCCAGTTTTAGGCTGGGTCGCAACGAAGCTTATTGAATAAAGTTGTCGGAAATGTAGCCTTTAATATTTTTGGGTTTTGCATGGGGTGATGTGATCTAATTGATATTGTAGTCTATGTGATAGTTTTGCTAGGTGTTTAGTTACGGACCTGAGGTGGCCTGGCTGGATACAGCCTGCTGTGAGGTCGGTCTACTTCTGACTCTTGTTGGCCTCCAGAATTTCCAGTGCCTCCCTTCAGTGTTCGAAAGGCGCTTGCTTGTCGCTCCTTGTCATGCCGGTTTTCTTCCTGGCTACAGCGTGTGGCATAGATTTCAGGTGATCGCTGTTGTTGAGGGTGGGGTGGCTGATCTATGAACTGGTCTAATTGGAGCGGACACCCCGGTAAGCCTCATACTGTGGTGGGTCAGCCACGACGACCATGGCGCCTTCGCCGCCCGCGGTGTGCACGGCCAGACGATCTGGATCGATCCCACCGCCGAGATGGTCATTGTGCGTCTGGCCCCCCACCCAGTAGCTGCCAACGCCGCCAATGACCCCACCTCGCTGCCGGCCTATCGGGCCCTGGCCGACTACCTGATGGATCAGGAGCAGTGACCTTCGGGTAGATAGCGTCTCGCTAAGCCTGCGCGGCGGGCGATATGGCGATCCCCCTGCGCACCCCGGAGATTCTGAGCCAGCAGGGCCTCGAGCCCTGGCTCACCTCGGTCGCTGTGTCCCATATAACCACACCCCCACGCCTCTCATGGAAGCGCACCTTGGGGGGGGCCACTTCAGAATGCGCTTAGCTTGCTTGATGATACAGGCCATCATGGTGAATCGGCAGGGAGGCCGCAAGGCGCGATGTGGCCATGGACGCTAGCCCGTCTCAGCCATGCCCTTATCATATTCTTGCCATCTTTTGGGATCACGTACGAAATCGGCTCCAGGCACGCTATACCATATTTCAGCCTTTTTTTGTGAAGGCACTCCTGACGGCAGGCTCACGCAAAAAACGGCTTATACCATATTTGGCTCGTTTTTGGGGAATTGGAGATTCCAGCCAGCTTCCCTATTCACCATGATGTTTGTTGTACCGTGGGTATGCCACATCGCAACCAGGAGAAACCGATGAGCACGCTCAGCTACCACCACTACTCCCCTTTCACAAGGAGGTACCTCAACGCTGTAAAGAAACAGCTGGGCCTACCCAAAAATGCGCCGTTGGACTACGAGGTCATGAGGCACGTCCTTGAGGATCCGGCTATTCTTTCCTCTATCAATGCCGATATCTTCATGCTTGAGCAATTTCATGCAAAGGCCGGCCATGTGATCATCCCGTCTGCTGCCATCTCCGATAAGGTAAGCAAAGATCAGTTTACGTCAGCAAATCCTCCGTCATGGCAGTGGCCGGCCAAGGTTACTACGGTTTCTGTTCCTCATGGCCAAACTTTTGGCAGCCATAAAGTTGATGGAATATTGGTAGGTTGGATGAAATCATCAGAAATTTCCCGGCAAATGAACAAAATGCTCCGCCACTACAATATTGATGAATGGTACGAGCCCGTAGAGAAAGAAGGGCACAGGCTCACTATAGCAATCAACAGCCCGATAGATGAAGATCCCATTAATCACCCCTGCATGCTGAGGTCAGCATTCACGACATCGGAAATAGGTGACTTTATAAACAACGATGTCATGCTACCCACAGAGCATGGAGCGGATCCACTCATAGCAGAAGAATATGAGATCCTCCGCGAAGTATCAAATTATATAGTTTCTTTGGGTAGCTATATCACGTCACGCCCTGAGATGGTAAAAGCTGGAAAGCCTACGTGGCTTAAAAACTCCATCCGAAACCAACGGGGGGTGAAGATTCTCGCTATTGAGGGCTAAGTCTCGGGTTTACCCCCCGATGCCTGTCAAGCTTGTTGGAAGTGTGCCCTGAAGGCTGAGCATGAGTAACGTGCCAGTCATGCTGTATCTGTGATGAGGGCGGGCCCCTCGGATACGCCGATCAGGCGGTGTGTCCAAACCACCCTGAGCTGCTGGCGTCAAGAGCGTCGGTGGTGAGCGTCAGTGGAAAAGGCAAGGCGAGACCTTGTCAGGTGTGAATAGCGGAGACGAACGAAAGTGAACCACCGACGAAGTGTCGATAATTGCAACCGATATCAAAACTGGGGTCTTTCCAATGCCCCAGGACAAGTCAGGCGGCAACCTGAACGTGGGCCTGGCGGTATCCGGCATAGAGGTGGCGTGACCGTTATTCAGGCGCAGATACGGAACAGGGGAACCTGTCACGTCGATGCCAAGGGAGCGATTCAATCAGAAACCCTAAGAGAATCTGAGTACCAATGCGACGTACAGGGGCGGAGTCGTGCGTAGTAGCGATGAAAAGGCTGTAATGGCCTTGGAGCGAAGGCACGGCCCTATCCAGCCTGAGCAAGGAGGCAACTGTCATGAGGCAGGATGACCTTCGTGTGATGGCAAAACCCTTCGAGATACCCAAGCGGACGCTCTGGGAGGCCTGGAAACGCGTGGCGGCCAACAAAGGTGCGCCGGGCGTCGACAAGGAGAGCATCCCAGCCTTTCAGGATAAGCTTGGTCCCAATCTGTACAAGTTGTGGAACCGCATGAGTTCGGGCAGCTATCATCCTGCACCTGTTCGCCAAGTTCTGATACCGAAAGGTGATGGGCAGTTCAGGCCGCTGGGGATTCCTACGGTCGGCGACAGGGTTGCGCAGATGGCAGTAAAGATGATCCTGGAGCCCAGGCTCGAAAGACTCTTCCACACGTCGTCATTCGGCTATCGCCCAGGGCGTGGTGCACACCAGGCGGTGATGCAAGCACGTCGAAACTGCTGGCGATATGACTGGGTGGTAGATCTGGATATGAAGGCATTCTTCGATACCATCGACCATGATCTACTGATGAAAGCGGTGGAGAAGCATGTGCCTGAGCCCTGGATTCGCCTTTATATTCGCAGATGGCTAAAAGCCCCCGTGATGCAGGAAGATGGGTCGAAAGTAGAGAGGGATAGAGGCACGCCGCAAGGCGGTGTCATTTCACCAATATTGGCGAACCTTTTCCTGCATTATGCCTTTGATGCCTGGATGGCACGCACGTTTCCTCATCTTCCCTTTGAAAGGTACGCCGATGATGTGGTCTGCCACTGTCGGACAAAGGAGGAAGCAGAGGCGCTGCTGACCGCCTTGCATTACAGAATGAGCGAATGCCGGCTGGAATTGCATCCTGAGAAGACTAAAGTGGTGTACTGCAAGGACGGCCGCCGAAAGGGTGGTCACCCGCATACTCGCTTTGATTTTCTGGGGTTCAGCTTTCACGCTAGAACCGTGCAGGACAAGCAGGGAAATCTATTTACTGGGTTCAACCCCGGGGTGAGCCGCAAGGCACTTAAGCGGATACATAAAACGCTCCGACGTATGAATATCAATCGAGCGACATGGGCAGACCTTCGTCAACTGGCGGATTGGCTCAACCCCATGGTGCGAGGTTGGGTGACATATTATGGAAAGTTCTATCCGCAGCCTCTGGAACGAGCGCTGGTGAAGATCGACCTCCGTCTGGGCCGTTGGGCACGCAACAAGTACAAGCGTTTGAGAGGGCATAAGCGCCGGTCATGGACTTGGGTAAAGAAGGTCCGTGAAGCGCAGCCAACTCTCTTTGCGCACTGGGAGTTCGTCTACTCGAAGAAGGTTGGATAGGAGGAGCCGTATGAATCGAGAGGTTCACGTACGGTTCTGTGAGAGCCTGAGGGGGCGGTTCCCTCGGGCTACTCGACCCTGGAATCAGGCGGCTTCTAATCGCTGATCACGTTGAACCAGCGGGTCTTCCCGGTCCGGGTTCAGCCAGACCGTCCGGCGCGGTGTCCAGTTGCGGGTGGCACCGCTCCACCGACCGGGATGTTGCTGTTTCGCATCGGCATAGATGGCATCTCGCTTGGCCAGCACTTCGTCATCCTGGCCGGCATGCCGCTCACCCGGGGTAACGAACCGAATGGCGCTGTGGCGATGTTCGTGGTTGTACCAATGTACGAAGCGAGTCACCCACTGCTGCGCCGCTGTCAGGTTCTCATAGCCGTCCACCGGGTAGTCGGGCCGGTACTTGCAGGTCCGGAACAGCGACTCCGAAAAGGCGTTGTCATTGGAGACTCGGGGGCGGCTGTACGACGGGGTGATGTTCAGCCGCTGCAGCGTCGCCTGGAGCGTCGAGCCCTTCATGGCGGAGCCGTTGTCGGCATGCAACACCAGTGGCTGATTGATGCAGCCCTCGCGCAACACAGCGCGCTGGATGACCTCGCTACTGTTGGCCATGGACTCTTGGTCAAAGACCTCGGCATCGACGATCTTGCGGCTGTAGATGTCGACGATCATGTAGAGGTAGTAGAACTGCCCACGCACCGGGGTCGGCAGTGGAGTAAGAAGCAGGGCGTAGTCGAGCTATTTCCCTGCTTCTCCTCCCCGAACCGTACGTGCACCTTTCAGCGCATACGGCTCTCCAT
>NZ_AXCA01000183.1:0-377 GCF_000475415.1 Halomonas sp. PBN3
GCCCGCAATGGTCATGCCGTCGGCGCCGTACTCGGTGCTGTTGGTGCCATCGGTGACGCTGGTGCCGCTTGCGGTCACCGTGGTGACATTGCCGGCACCATCGTCGACGGTCAGCCCGTCGGTGTCGAGCACGCTATTGCCCGCGGTCACGCTATCGACGGCAATGTCGTCGTTCAGCGCCACCTGAACCTTGGCATCACCGTCGACGCCGGACTCGGTCACAGTAACGTTGCTGTCACCCTCGAAGGTCACCTTGCCGTTCGGGCCGATATTGTGGCTGTTGCCATTCGCATCGGCCACGTTCCAACCCGCATTGGCCGCGGTATTGGCCGAGCGGATGGCGTCATCGATGGTGCTCTCACCGGTGCCGCCCACGT
>NZ_AXCA01000184.1:0-7101 GCF_000475415.1 Halomonas sp. PBN3
GGATAAGGGGCTGCCGGTGGATCTCCCCGGCAGCCTCACGGACTACAACCCGCCCGGGGTGGGGTTTGCTCTGCGGATATCGACGCCGGAGCGCGCTATCCTCGAATGGATCGCCATCACGCCCAACGACCTGCTGTTCAGCAGCGAGCTGGTGGATACCTTCACTGGGCTCAATACGCTGCGCCCGCGACGGCTTCAGGCGCTGCTGGCAGGGTGCCGTTCGGTGAAGAGCAAGCGTGCCTTTCTGGTGCTGGCTCGCCATGCCGGTCACGCCTGGTACCATCGACTGGAGACCCACAGCCTCGACCTGGGGAAGGGCAAGCGGCAGCTCTGCAAGGGAGGGCGGTTGGACAAGGAATACCAGGTCACGGTCCCGGAGGAATTTGCGGATCAGAGTTGGTGCGCTGCATCATAAGTGATAACAATGTTTTGGAGTGTTAGTGTGATGCTTGATTACTCTGGCTCTTCTGATGTTTTTTTAATGACGGAAGAGCTCAGTGAGTTGTTTCATGAGGTTGTGCAGAACGTACCATTGAATGAAGCAGCTTTTTTGAGATTTTTGAAATCTAGGGGCGTTAGTGTTTTCGGTGCTGCACAAGGTGATCCCGGAAGGTTCTATGATATGGAGTGGCTTGGAGCAGACGGCGAAGATTTTAACGGCGCGCCACTTTTTCATCCGTTTAGAATTTATCCTGTTCTTCAGATACTTCGAGCTTGTCGCATAAATGTTGCCCAGTCAGCATCAATAAATCGATCCCGTGTTCTTGATCTGTTGGGTGAGGTTGTGCAGAGGTTGCCAGCAATAGATGAAATAGGATTGTTTGCGCGCAGTGCTAACTCTATAGTTAATTTGCCTATTCTTCTTGAGCCGTTGTACTGGCCTAGAATTTCGGGGCGGTGCGCTTTCCGAGGATTTGATGAGCCCCATTATTGGGAGTGCTTGAAGAAGTATAGGCACCAAACTTTGGATCTTGTTGCGCGCTTGTGTCCCGATGAGTGGGAAGAAATACATAAAATTTTGCGTTTTCAAGCAGCCGAGTTAGATGAAAACCAAGATTTGTATCTCTTGCTTCGAGTTTCACCTTGGTCTAAGCGAGAGAGGGTTAAGGGTAATATTTCTGGGGCTATGTGGCTAAGGCATATTGCTGAAACTATTCGACTTGCTTTTGAAGAGGTTTATGGAGTTGAATGGAGTGAAGAAGATAATGCGTTTGGAGTTTGGATGAAGGGTGCTCGAGCTCAGCGCTATGGCTCGGAAAGGCCTTTAGATAACCCTTTGCTGGCAAAGCCTCACCTAGCATTTGAATTTGGTTTGCACACTGGAAGTGTTGTGCGATGGTATGTAGAAGGAGAGACTGAGTATGGGGCGATTAGAGAAATTATTCCTGGGGCAGCGGATGGCGGTATCGAAATTGTTAACCTTAAAGGAGGGTTGGAGAAAAGGCGTAATGTCCCTCTAAAGCTGTCAGATCACCTAGAGCAAGACATGGAGCTAAAGAGATTTAGTGTGATTTCTATTGACGGTGATGAGCCTGATGCAGTTCGGTTTGTTAGGAAGCAAGTTGAAAACAACAAAGTAATAGGGTTTGTTTCAATCCATGAGCCAGACTTCGAGTTCGCAAATTTTTCGCTCCCTGAACTTGTGGAGATTGCAGCTAGGTTTGAAGAAAGCAAAGGTTTTCCAGGTGATTGCCTCAGGCAAGGGGATTGGAGTGGTGTTGCTTCAGGAGCAGATTTTGAAAAAAGATATAGCAAGCTGAGTTTGAGTAGGTCTAGTTTGAAAGGTGTGGGGTGGGGAGGTGCCTTAGCTAGTTATGCGATTGAAAATCCTGAGCTGAATGGAGTTAAAAGAGAGCTCATGACCAGTATTGATATGGCCATGAGGTGTCTGGTCACACGTTATGACTACCATAAATCTGGCTGGATAATTGACCCGGTCACATTTAGCCTTGTTGAAGCTAGTCATAGGTTATGAAGTCTCATTTTCTCTCCAACCCCTGCCATATTTATGGCAGACAGGCTTCGCAGCATATCAGTCCTCAGTCCTCACCAGCCAACCCTCAACCGTCTCGGCACCATATTCATCCTTCCACGCCTTCAGCGTCTTCTGGTTGCCGCCGCGGGTCTCGACGACTTCGCCGGTATTGGGGTTCTTGTAGATCTTCAGCTTACGCTTGGCGCGGCCGGTGCTCGTGGTGCTGGCGGCTTTGGCGGTGGCCGGCTTCGGGTCCAGCAGCTTGATGACATCGGCGGCTGACTTGTCGAACTCACGCATCAGGGCCTCGAGCTTGTCCTTGAACTCCAGCTCGGCCTTGAGGCGGTCGTCGTTTTTCAGCTTGTCGAGCTCTTCCTGGAGCTGCTTGAGCTGCTGTTCCTTCTGGATATAGGTGTTGAGAATGGACATGCGTTTCCTCGCGTTGGGTGAGTGTTGGAGGCAAGTATGGTGGCTGCCGTGATTTGAATCAATGCTTCTCTTCAATTAACTGGGGTAGTGACGTTTGCCAACATGATGACGGGGGTGATGAGATGTTGATGGGTGCTGCTTCAGAAAACACCTCGCGGTCGAGTTAACATTTCTTGATGCGGCACATAGGCGGGACCGCAATGCTGTGCCAGTTCCTTGTTCTACTGGAGTGGCAAGCATGGAGAGACACCACCCACGCCGCTGGCTGGCTGCTTTTGGGCTATGTGCCTGCCTGGTTGGCCCTGCACTCGCTGAGCCAGCCATCGAAGTCTTTACCACTGCCGGGGAGCCGGCCGTTAATGTGCCCTCGGGCGTGGCGGTGATCGAACTCGATGCGCCCGGCCGCCTGGATGCCGAGTTGTCGCAAGATCTTCCTGCTGATCCCGACGTTGCGGCGGCCTTGATGCGTGAGCGCATGTCGACGCCCGAGTGGCAGGAGACGGCCGACCGCTATGCCGATAGCTATCTCGGGCTGGCCAGGGCCTGGCAGCTGGGTTTGGAGAAAGTCCCCGCCGTGGTGATCGATGGCCGTTATGTGATCTACGGTCAGCCGGATGTGGCCGAGGCGCTGAGAGAAGCCGAGCGGCTAATGGGACAGGAGGGCCGCCGATGAGGCCCTTCAAGACGGCAGGGGCTGTGCTGGGCGGTGCGCTGCTGAGCCTGGGCGTGGTAGAGAAGCCGGCCCAGGCACTGACGACGCCGCAGATCGTCGCCTCGGCACTCTCCACCCAGTGCCTGGACTACCAGGTCATCGGCATCTGCGTCTGGCTCAACTGCTCCTGGTCGGGCTGCTCGATCCGCACTTCGGTGCAGGTGCGCCACAATATTCCCGAGCTGGTGGTCTCCAGCTACGAGAACACCAGTGACAACCCCTGGTGGGAGGTGGCGGCGCTGTCGCCGCCCCTGGGCGAGGCGCTGGCCGGAGGGCAGAGCACCTCCGATGTCAGCCGGGCTCAGCATGAGCACCTGCGTTTCAAGAACGTGGACGCCATCGGCCATCCCGCCGGCGAGGCCTTCAGCAGCTTCGCCAGCGCCTTTGGCATGACCTGCGCTGGGGCAGCGACACCCTTCCAGCCCTACCATCTCTCGACCCTGGACGCCCTGGCGTGGCGCAGCGGCATTCCCGAGTCGCTCTACCCCGAGGCGCTGACGCCTGGCATGCGTGAGCTGGGCCAGCCCGGCGACCTGTGGGGCAACATCTACCCGCGCGGCGGCTTCCTGACCCAGGTGCACGACTACAAGACCGCGGCGACCACCGCCCAGCGCTCTGCCGATGTCGTCACCCGCACTGGGCAGCCCCACGTCTACACGCCGCTGGTGGCCGCCAGCCGCGACGGCTACTGGCCGCCCGGGCCGGTCAAGGAGGGCGATGCCTCGACCCATCGCTGGCAGCGTCTGACCCCCAACATGAGCAACGCCTGCCGGGTGTGGCCGGACCGCGGCGTCACCGACACCTACGCCGACCGCCTGGACGCCGGCGGTGACTACGCCTGGTCGCTGTGGCGCCCCTATCGCTGCTGTCAGCGCCGCGGCCAGACCCTGCTCTACGCCGTCCCCTGAAGGAGAGAAGTCGATGAAAGGATCTCGCACGCGACGCTTTGCCCTCACGCCGCTGGCCGGCGCGCTGATGGCGGGGCTGCTGTCTACTCATGCTGCCCAGGCTCAAGCGCAATCCGCCGATGCCCTCTACTACCAGATCGGCGGCGCCTCGCCCTTCAGCGTCTCCGCCGGGCGGGGCTACAATCCCAACGTTCGCGGTATCGGCATCAGCTGGAACATGAATGCCACCTGCGGCAACTTCGATATCGGCGCCACAGTCTCCAACCAGCTCAACGGCGTCACCGACGGCTTCCAGAACCTGATGGGGACGGTGGTTCAGAACGCCCAGGGTGCCGTGGCCTCGCTGCCCGCCATGGTCATCCAGCGGGCCAACCCGGGGCTCTATGACCTGCTGAGCAACGGCGTGCTACAGGGGCGGGTCGACTTCGACCGGGCGTCGATGTCCTGCCGCCAGATGTCCGAGCGCATGGCCGACATGGTCACCGGGCAGGGGTGGCAGCAGATGGCCGCGGCCGAGAGCTGGCAGAGTGCGGCCCAGTCCAACGCCGACGTGGTCGCGGCGCAGGAGCAGGTCGACCAGTCGGGCGGCAATCAAGGCGTGACCTGGGTGGGAGGCCAGCGCCGCGGCGGCCAGGATCAGGCGCCGATTCGCGTGGTGCAGGACACCGCTCGCGCCGGCTACAACCTGCTGCACGGCCGTGACGACACCACCAGCACGGCCCCCATTGCCGAGGGCGGTGGCGGCTGGGGATCGGTGGCCACCAACGAAGGCAGCTGGATCGGCGGCGGCGGGCTGGCCGGGGTCTCCGGTGGGAGCGGTGGCGGCGCAGGGTCAGGCAGCGGGGCAGGGAGCTGCCTGGGCGGCATGTGCACGGTCTGGCAGAGCCCCGAGGAGGCCGCCGAGTGGACCCAGACGGTGATCGGCGAGCATTCGATTCGTACCTGCGACGGCTGCGAGCGCAGCGAGACCCAGGCCGGCAGTGGCCTGGTCCGCGAGCTGGAGCGTGAACAGCAGGAGGTCTACGGGCTGCTGCAGGGGCTGGTCGACGGCAGCGAGCCGCTGACCCCGGAGAACCTGCGCCAGGTCTCCGCCGGCGACGGCCTGACTGTCTCCCGAGGGGTGATCGAGTCGCTGCGCAGCGACCCCGAGGCCTCGCTGCTGATCCATCGCCTGAGCGGTGAGATGGCCCTGGCGAGAACCCTGACCAAGGCGCTGTGGGCGCGCCGGCTGCTGCTGGCCGGCAGCAGCGACCCTGGCATCGCCGACAACGAGCAGGGCATGTCGGCGCTGGATCGCAAGCTGGTGGCCCTGGATCGGGATATCGAGTCGCTGCGCTCCGAGATGGAGATCCGCCAGGCGCTGGGCAACAGTGCGGCCGGCATCGCCCTTGAGCGGGCCGCCCGGCGCAGCCAGGGCGCCTCGCAGGGCGAGACCTTCCGGCCGGATGCGGCCCTGGACGGCCGCGGTCGCCCAGCCGGCGAGGAGGGCGGTGACTGATGACGCGACGCGCTTTCTCCTGGATGAACCCGGCCCGCTGGCCGTCGCTGCTGGTCGCCATGGCGGTGCTGGTCGTGATGTTCCTTCTGAGCGGCGCCATTCTCGCCGTCAGCGTGCGGCTGTTTGGAGGGCTCGAGGCCCACCATAGCACCTGGCAGGCCGCCTGGCCTTGGCTGCTGGCCTGGCGGCTGAGCCTCTACGCCGTGCTGGCCTTGGTCTGGTGGCGCAAGGTGCGCCCCCGGGCGGTGGCGCGGCTGTGCCAGGATCATGACGACGGCCGGCAGGCGCTCGCCAAGCTCCGGCGACTCGAGGCGATGGCCCTGGGCATCCTGGCCCTCATCGAGGTTACCAACCTGATCAATCGGCTGGGAGGTGCCTGATGGGAGGCCTGCTCACCGCGCCGCTGGTGGTGTTCGACTACTTCTCGAATGCCATGACGCTACTCGGCTGGATCATCAACAACGCCATATGGAACGTCATGGTGGGTACCGGCATCGCCGCGGTGCCGTTCATCACCCTGGTGCTCTCCGAGTGGTTCAAGGCCCGCCAGGAGGGCGACGAGGCCGGGACCAAGGGCATCTTGACGGTTAACCGCATCGAGACCCGGCTCTACGCCATGATCCTGGCCTATGCCTTCACCTGTTTGCCGCTGCTGCAGGTCCAGCTGGCCACTGCCGATATCGACGAGAACCGCTCGCTGGAGTGCGGTACTCGCCAGTTCGCCTCTGGCGGCTGGTCCGAGGGAGCCTTCGGTGCGACCGAGAATAGTATCGGTGGCCGTCAGGCGCGGCTGCCGCTGTGGTGGGCGGGCGTGCATGCGGTCTCGCACGGGGTAACCGCGGCGGCCGTTCACGCTATTCCCTGCTCGACGGACTTCGAGTCCATCCGCATGGAGCTGGACCTGCACAGCATCGAAGACCCGGGGCTGCAACAGGAGGTGGGAGAGTTCCAGCGCCAGTGCTTCGGCCCAGCGCGCAATCGGCTGCTACAGGAGGGCGGCGCCATCGAGGCGACCCGCGCCATGGACGTGGATTGGATCGGATCGAACTACTTCCAGACAACGCCCGGCTACTACGACAGCTTCTACGCCGGGCGCCCCATCGCCGGCTTCCCCTACGATGCCAGCCGGGATGTCTCCCGGCCCAACACCGGCCCGGGGATGCCGGGCTATCCCTCCTGCCAGGAGTGGTGGTCAGCCGAGAGCGTTGGCTTGAGGGCCCGGCTGCATGGTGAGGTGAGCACGGGGTTCTGGGATGACTTCCGCAGCGTCTTCACCGGCAGTGACGCCGAGGACTACGTGATACGGCGCCTGGTTAGCCCCCGCTCGGGTGCGGCCAGCGGCAACCTGGATCAGGCGGTGGTGGGCTTTCGTGGGCTGGACGGCGGAGGCTTCTGGGATGCTACCGTCACCGCCGGCGCCATGGTAGGCGGCACCCTGTCGATCCTGCCCTTCCAGGCCGGCATGGACATGCTCAAGCAGGCGCTGCCCATGGTGCAGGGCATCCTGGTGATGGCCATCATCATCTGCCTGCCCTTCGTGATGGTCATCTCCAGCTACAGCTTCAAGGTCGCCGGCATG
>NZ_AXCA01000185.1:0-129530 GCF_000475415.1 Halomonas sp. PBN3
TTGCCGGGGGATACTTACTTTTTTGCTCGAAGCCGGCTCGGGAGCAGTGGCGGGTCAGCTGGTTCGATGCCACCACCATGATTTCCACCCCAACGCAATCCTCAGCAAGGAGGCTGACATGCCCCGTTTTCTGCACACCGCCGACTGGCAGATAGGCCGTCAGTATGGCCGCTTCGAGCCCGAGGATGCCGTCGCCCTGGCCGAGGCGCGCTTTACCGCGGTGGAGCGGCTGGCACGCCTGGCCACGGAGGAGCGGGTGGATGCCGTACTGGTCGCTGGCGATATCTTCGATGCCCAGACCCTCAGCGAGCGCACCCTGCACCGTACCTTCCAGGCGCTGGCCGGCTTCAGCGGCCCCTGGATCATGATTCCCGGCAACCACGACGCCGCCCTGGCGGAGAGCATCTGGACTCACGCGCGGCGCATCGGCGCCATACCCGACAACGTGCACTTGCTAGTGGCACCCGAGGTGACGCTGTTCGATGAGATCGGCGTGGCTATCCTTCCGGCGCCCCTGACCCAGCGCCAGACCCACCGCGACCTCACCACCTGGTTCGACGAGGCCGAAACCCCAGCGGGATTGGTACGCATCGGGTTGGCCCATGGCAGCGTGGAGGGGCAGCTGGCGGAAGGCATCGATGCTTCCAACCCCATCGCCGCCGACCGCGCCGCCAGCGCTCGTCTGGACTACCTGGCCCTGGGCGACTGGCACGGCCTCAAGCAGATCGACGAGCGCACCTGGTACAGCGGCACTCCCGAGCAAGAGCGCTTCAAGGACAACGGTGCCGGCCAGGCGCTGCTGGTGACGCTGGATGGCCCCGGCGCGGAGCCCCAGGTGGAAGCCCGGCCGATAGGCCAGCACGGCTGGTATGCCTGGCGTCAGCGGTTGTCGGTGGCCTCCGACCTCGACGCCCTGCTGGCGGAGTTGGATAAGCTGCCACCCATGTCGGTGCTCGACCTGACGCTGGAAGGCCAGCTCGACCTCGCCGGCCACCAGCGCCTGGAGCAGGCCCTGGGCGCCGCGGCGGGACGCCATCGCAGCCTGCAGGTGGAGACCTCCGAGCTCGCCCTGGCACCTACCGACGAGGATATCGCCGACCTGCATGCCGACGGCTATCTGGGCCATGTGATCGCCGAGCTGCAGCATCGGCAGGAGGCCGGTAACGAACGCGAGGTCGCACGCGAGGCACTGGGTATCCTTGCCGGGATGCTGAGTGCCCGACAGCCAGACCACCGTGAGGAGCCCCAGGGATGAAGCTTTCGCGTATTCGCCTCGACCAGTTTCAGCAGTTTCGCACGCCGCTCGAGGTCGACGACCTCGCCGAGGGCATCAACCTGTTTGCCGGCCCCAACGAGTCCGGCAAGAGCACCCTGGTGCGCGCCATTCGCGCCGCCTTCTTCGAGCGCCATCGCTCCACCAGCCTGACCGAACTGCAGCCCTGGGGGGACTCCTCGGCGGCACCCGAGATCACCCTGGCATTTACCTGGCAGGGGCAGGAGTGGCAGCTGGACAAGCGCTTTCTCAGACGCCAGCGCTGCGACCTGGTGGCCGCCGGCGAACAGCTTAATGGCGACGAGGCCGAGGAGCGCCTGGCCGAGCTGCTGGGCTATCAGTTCCCCGGGCGGGGAGCCAGCAAGGCCGAGCACTGGGGCATTCCCGGCCTGCTGTGGGTCGAGCAGGGCGCCGGCCAGGAGGTGCGCGACCCGGTGGGCCACGCCGGCGAGCACCTGCAGTCGGCGCTGGCCGGCAGCCTCGGCGAGG
Source organism: Halomonas sp. PBN3 (assembly GCF_000475415.1). Taxonomy (NCBI): domain Bacteria; kingdom Pseudomonadati; phylum Pseudomonadota; class Gammaproteobacteria; order Oceanospirillales; family Halomonadaceae; genus Halomonas; species Halomonas sp. PBN3. Next base: position 1,763 of record NZ_AXCA01000185.1, read on the forward strand.
CTCTGGGCGAGGTGACCAGCAGCAGCGGCGATGCGCTGATTCGGCAGGTGGAGGGTGAGCGCGCCCGCCTGTTGACCGCGACCGGCCGCCCCTCCGGCGAGCTGCGCGATACGCAGCAGGCCTGCAGCAGCCTGCAGGACGACCTGGAGCAACTGGAGGAGGAGGTGAGGGGCTATCAGGCCAGCGTCGACCGCCTGGGTGAGCTCAGGCAACAGCAGCAGGAGATCGACGCCACCCGGCCCTGGGAAGCCCAACAGGAGAAGGCTGGTGAGGCCGCCAAGCAGCTTGAGGCCGTCGAGCAGCTCCAGCAGCAGCAGGCCCAGGCGCGTCGTGATCTCGAGGCTAACCAGCGCCAGCAGGGGCTATACCGCCAGCAGCTGCAGGACTTCGAGACCCAGGCCGCGCAGCTGGGCAAGCGCCAGAAGGAGAAGGAGGACGCCCAGCGCCGGCTTGAGGCATGCCAGGCCGGAGGCGCTTCTGTTCAGCACCATCTGTCGGTCGCGACTACCGCCTACGAGCGGGCCACGACCCGTCTGCAGGCGGCCCACCAGCGCGATCATCGGCGAAGCCGCCAGGCCGAGCATGAGCGGCTGGCCAAGGAGGTGACGCAGCTGGCTGGCACCCTGGCCAAGGCCCGCCAGCTGCGCGACGAACTTCAGGAACTGGCCGTAGAGCACCAGGCCCAGGCGGTGGATGACCAGGTGCTCGGCGAGCTGCGCAAGCGCGACGCCGAGCTTGGCAAGCTGGCCGTTCAGCAGCAGACCTTGGCCACCCGGCTCGGCTACAGCCTGGAGGCTGGGCAACGGCTCGAGCTGGACGGCCAGGCGCTCAGTGGTGAGGGTGAAGCCCTGCTGCTCGAAGAGGCCGAGCTCAGCATTCCTGGGGTGGGCAAGCTGACGATCCAGCCCGGCGGCACGGATGTTGCCGACCTGCTCCGCCGGCAGCAGCGCCTGGAATCCGAACGTGATGCCCTGTTGCAGCAGCTGGGCGTGGACGACCTGGCCGCCGCCGAGGCCCGAGCGCGGCGGGCCGGCGAGCTTGAGCAGGCTCAGCAGCGGACCCGTGCGCGCCTCGAGGGCCTGGCCCCGGATGGCGTAGATACGCTGGAGCGCCAGCATCGCCTGGCCGTTCAGGGCCGTGATCAGCTGGCCGCCGAGCTTGCCGAGCTGCCGCAGGCAGAAGAGCAGGATGGTCTGCCCAGCGTGGCCCAGGCGCAGAGCGAGCTCGACGGTGCCGGCGAGGCTTTGAAGGCGGCGGAACAGGCCGAAAGGGAGCATCGCCAGGCGCTGAGCCTCGCCGAGCAAGCGCTTGCGACTGCCGAAACCGAGTGGCAACGGCTTCACGATGAGCTCAACGCCCCCGATCGACAGCAGCGCCAGCGCGAGGCGCGCGATGCGTTGACCGATCTCAGGGCGGCAGAGGAGCAGCTGACCACATCGCTGCAGGAGCGCCAGCACCAGATCGACGCCGCCAACCCCGAACTGCTGGCCCAGGATGTGAAGCGCTTTAGCCAGGCAGCGGAGGCCATGCAGCGCCATGCGCAGGAGCGCGATGCCGAAATCACTCGCCTCAGGATTCGCCTGGAAACCCTGGGCGCCAACGGCCTGGAAGAGCGTCGCGACGAGGCGCAAGGGCAGCTGGCGGCACAGCAGCGCCGTCGCGAACAGCTGGAGCGTCGCGCCGCCGCGCTGGACCTGCTGCTGACGCTGCTCAAGGAGCAGCGCCGCGAGGTCACCGTCCGGCTGCAGGCACCGCTGCAGAAGCACCTCAACCGCTACCTGAAGCTGTTGTTTCCCGGGGCCGAGCTCACCGTAGATGAAGCGCTGAAGCCCGGCATGCTGATCCGCCCGGAAGCCGGCGGGGAAGAGCGCGGCGACCTCGAGGCGCTGAGTTTCGGGGCTCGGGAACAGATGGGGCTGATCAGCCGCCTGGCCTATGCCGACCTGCTGCAGGAGGCCGGGCGCCCCACCCTGATCATCCTCGACGACGCCCTGGTGCACTGCGACCGGGCGCGCCGTGAGCAGATGGCACGCATCCTCTTCGATGCCGCACAGCGTCACCAAATTCTGATGTTTACCTGCCATCCGGAAAACTGGCAGGAGCTGGGCGTGGCGCCTCGCGAATTACGCACCTTGAAGGAGGCAACCTAGCCCATCGGACACTGCCCCGGACGTTCACGCGGCGGCGTGGGTAGCCCGGGCAAGTGGACCCGGCCCGGATCAAGGAAGTGACAGGATGCGCTCTCTCCGCCTTTCGCCTCACTGTGCCGGCTCTCGTGCCGGTGATACCCTAAGCCGATTAGGTGACGGCCCATGGCAACAAATGGACTTAGCGGCTTGAGCTGGTGACAAGGGTTTCGGCACCGTCTGCCAGCCTCTTCGCTGTTTCCAGCGCGTTTCCCCTTGCGGCACGCAGGAGGAGGCGTGGGTAAAGGAGGCGGGTATGCAGGAGCACGGGATGCAGGCGCAGGGAAGGCAGGCCGGGGGGATGCAGGAGCAGGAAATGCAGGCGCGTTACGCCCCGGGGGCACGGATGGTGATCCGTGATTGCGAGTGGATCGTGCGCCGGGCCGACCCCAGCGACGACGGCGGCTATGTGCTCACCGTGGACGGCCTCTCGGAGCTGGTCAGCGGCAAGAGCGCGCGTTTCCTCACCCGGCTGGAGGAGGAGGCCGACGCCATCCGCGTGCTCGACCCGGCCGAGACCCGCTTCGAGCAGGACCTGACCCCCGGCTTCGAGAAGAGCCGGCTGTTCATCGAGACCCAGCGGCGCCAGATCACTCCGGCGGACGCCCGCATCCACCTGGGCCACAAGGCCGCCATGGACCCGGTGCCCTACCAGCTCGATCCGGCCCTGCAGGCGTTGAAGCAGAACCGCCAGCGCATCCTGATCGCCGACGCCGTGGGCCTGGGCAAGACCCTGGAAGCCGGCATCCTGATCACCGAGCTGATGCGCCGCGGCCGCGGCAAGCGCATCCTGGTGCTCACCCTCAAGAGCATGATGACCCAGTTCCAGAAGGAGCTGTGGAACCGCTTCACCATCCCGCTCACTCGGCTCGACTCCGCCGGCCTGCAGCGGGTGCGCAACCACATTCCCGGCAACCACAACCCCTTCTACTACTACGACAAGTCGATCATCTCCATCGACACCCTCAAGCAGGACAACGAGTACCGCCGCCACCTGGAGCAGGCCTACTGGGACATCATCGTCATCGACGAGGCCCACAACGTGGCCGAGCGGGGCACCAGCTCCCAGCGCGCCCGGCTGGCCCAGCTGCTGGCGGGGCGCTCCGATACCCTGATCATGCTCTCCGCCACGCCCCACGACGGCAAGGCGAAGTCGTTTGCCAGCCTGATGAACATGCTCGACCCCACGGCGATCTCCGACCCGGAGGACTACGCCCGGGAGGACTTCCGCGACAAGGGCCTGGTGATCCGCCGCTTCAAGAAGGACATCCGCGACCAGGTGCAGCAGGAGTTCAAGGAGCGCGTGGTCAAGGATATCGTTCTGGACGCCTCGCCCCAGGAGGAGGCCGCATACCAGGCCCTGCTCGATGTGCCTTTCACCTACCGCGGCGAGTGCTCTCTCAAGAACGGAGCCGAGCGCAACGGCCAGCTGGTGCGCATCGGCCTGCAGAAGGCGATCTTCAGCTCCCCGGCGGCGGCGGAGGTCTCGGTGGCCCAGCGCATCAGGAAGCTCGCCGGCAGCGAGGCGAGCCCCCGCCAGCCAAGCGACGACGAGCAGGCCGAGATCCAGGCCCTGGAGAGCCTGCGCCTGGCGCTGCGCAACGTGGACGCTCCGAGCTTCGGCAAGTATCAGCAGCTGCTCGCGCTGCTGAAAAGCAACGAGTTTGGCTGGAAGAAGCGCGACACCCAGGACCGCCTGGTGATCTTCTCCGAGCGCATCGAGACCCTGAACTGGCTGCAGGGGCGGATGCAGGAGGACCTCAAGCTCAAGGACGAGGCCCTCCAGATCCTCCACGGCGGCATGAGCGATATCGAGCAGCAGGCCATCGTCGAGGCCTTCGGCAAGCCGGAGACGCCGCTGCGCGTGCTGCTCTGCTCCGACGTGGCTAGCGAGGGCATCAACCTGCACTACCTCTCGCACCGGCTGGTGCACTTCGACCTGCCCTGGTCGCTGATGGTCTTCCAGCAGCGCAACGGCCGGGTGGACCGCTACGGCCAGAGCGAAACGCCGATCATCACCTATCTGATTAACCGCAGCGACAACCCCAAGGTGCGCGGCGACCAGCGCATCCTCGAGATCCTCAAGGAGAAGGACGAGCAGGCCTACAGGAACATCGGCGACCCGGCCACCTTCATGAAGGTGCACGACCCGGAGGCCGAGGAGGCCCTGACCATGGAGGCCATGGCCGAGGGCACCGATGCCGCCGCCTTCGACGCCCAGTACCAGCCCGATGACAGCAACGAGGGCGACGACCTGCTGGCGCTGTTCCTGAATCCCGAGGCGGCGGGCGCGCCCCAGCCGGACGAGGGCGACTCGCCCACCGTGGAGCGCTACAGCCTCTTTCCCGGCGACTTCGAGTTCGCCCGCCAGGCCCTGGAGGCGCTCAACCGCGAGCGTCGCCAGGTGGAGTTCAGCGCCAACCCCGAGCGGGCCACCATTACCCTGACGCCGCCGGACGACCTCGATTACCGCTTCCGCTTCCTGCCCCCGGAGATCCGCCCGGAGCACGGCAGCCTGGTGCTTACCGCCGACAAGCAGCGCTTCGCCGAGGAGATCCGCCGCAGCCGCCAGGACGAGAACGCCTGGCCCAAGTTGCACTACCTCTGGCCCCAGCATCCCGCCATCCAGTGGCTGGAGGAGAAGCTCCTCGCCCAGGTGGCCCGCCACAGCGCCCCGGTGCTAGCCCTGCCCGACTCCCCGGCGATCAACGACTGCCTGCCCGCCGGCGAGGCGGTCTTCCTGGTCAGCGGCCTGATCCCCAACCGCAAGGCCCACCCGGTGATCTGGGAGTGGTTCGCCATCCGCTGCCGCCTCGGCCAGGCCCAGGGGGGTAAAGGTGAGCCGGGCGAGGTGGTGGAGGTGCAGGACGCCGAGACCTGGCTGCCGCGCCTGGGGCTCGACGGCAAGCTGCCCAACCGCGCCCGCCCGCTGGCGCTGGAGCCCCTCGAGGCTCTGCGCCGGCCGGTGATCGCTGCCGCCCGGGAACAGATGGCCCGGCGCCAGGCCGAGTACAGCGCCGAAACCCGGCCGGAGCTCGAGCGGCAGCTCGCCGAGCTCAAGGCCCTGCAGGAGCGTCAGGTCCACCAGCTGGAGATGGCGCTGGAAGGCTCCCGCCAGGCCGAGCACTTCAAGGCCAGCCGCCGGGAGCAGCGCCTGGGCCGCATCGAGGCGGTGTTCGACGACTACCGCACCTGGGTGGAGGACACCCTCACCATCGAGCCGGTCCCCTTTATCCAGATCATCGCCGTGCTGACTCGCGACCCTGATTAAAGGGCTAGATTGAAAGCGCCGATTGAAAGAGCCCCACCGACGGGTGCCGCAGGGCAAAGGAGCAAGAGAACATGGCCGTTCAGGACACCGCCGCCACCTTCATTGGCCTGACCAACGACAACGAATTCTTCAGCGCCCACTACCTGGCCGAAGTGTTCGAGGGCGACCTGGCCGAGACCCTCAAGGCCTGGGAGGCCGAGGGCGAGCCGCCCCATCGCGCCCTGCGCAACCTCCACCAGGGCTACTTCGCCCTGCGCCACCGCCTCAAGAGTGAGCGCAGCGCCGTGGAACGCATCCGCCAGCAGCGCGACTTCTTCCGCGAGCTGATGGGCGTACTCGGCATCCCCTGGCAGCCCCACAACCGCGAGGTGGCCGCCAATACCGAGCTGCCCGTGCTCGCCGCCCTGGGCGACAAACTCTGGGTGCTCGGCGCCCTGGACCCCGAAAACGAGGGCGAGGACCCGCTCTCGCTCACCCTGGACGCCCGGCAGTTCTTCGGCGAGGGCCCCCACTTCGATGCCCTGGCGGGGCAGAGCTGGTACCAGATCCTCGACCAGGCGGTGCTGCGCCAGGCCGCGCCCTACAACGAGAATCCGCCGCGCTGGGTGCTGCTGCTCTCCGACCGCCAGGGCATCCTCGTCGACCGCTACAAGTGGTCCCAGAACCGCATGCTGCGCTTCGACTGGGAGGAGATCCTCGGCCGCCGCGACGACCGCACCCTCAAGGCCACCGCCGTGCTGCTGCACCGCGAGAGCCTGGCGCCCGTCGATCAACAGGGCAACCCGGGCCAGAGCCGCCTGGACAGCCTGGACGAGAACAGCCACAAGCACGCCTTCGCCGTCTCCGACGACCTCAAGTACGCCCTGCGCCAGGCCATCGAGCTGCTGGGCAACGAGGCCGCCGAGCAGCTGATCGAGCAGGCCCGCAGCCGCAAGGAGGGGATCTACAGCGGCCAGAACGCCCTGGACCCGGAGCAGCTCTCCCGGGAGTGCCTGCGCACCATGTACCGCATCCTCTTTTTGTTCTACATCGAGGCGCGCCCGGAGCTCGGCTACCTGCCCGTGGGCGACGACACCTGGCGCCAGGGCTACAGCCTGGAGAGCCTGCGCGACCTGGAGATGGTGCGCCTGACCACCGACGAGAGCCGGCAGGGGCGCTACTTCCACGATAGCCTGCAGCGCATGTTCACGCTGATCTACGAGGGCTACCGCGTAAGCCGCCAGGGTGACCAGCTCCACCAGAGCACCGCCAACGCCTTCACCCTGCAGGGCCTGGACAGCCACCTCTTCGACCCGGCCAGGACCCCGCTGCTCAACCGCGTGGTGTTCAGCAACGCCACCCTGCAGCGGGTGATCCAGAGCATGTCGCTGACCCGCCCCGCCAAGGGCAAGAAACGCCGCGGCCGGGTCAGCTACACCCAGCTCGGCATCAACCAGCTCGGCGCCGTCTACGAGGCGCTGCTCAGCTATCGCGGCTTCTTCGCCACCGAGGAGCTCTACGAGGTCGCCCCCAGGGGCAAGAACATCAACCCGGACGAGCTCGATACCGGCTACTTCGTCACCCGGGCGCAGCTGGAAGAGTTCCACGCGGACGAGCGCGTCTACGATCACGTGGACGGCAAGAAGACCCTGCGCGTGCACCCGAAAGGCAAGTTCATCTACCGCATGGCCGGGCGCGACCGGGAGAAATCCGCCAGCTACTACACCCCGGAGGTGCTCACCAAGAGCCTGGTGAAGTACACCCTCAAGGAGCGGCTCACCGACGAGCTCAGTGCGGACGACATCCTCAACCTGACGATCTGCGAGCCCGCCATGGGCAGCGCGGCGTTCCTGAACGAGGCGGTCAACCAGCTCGCCCAGGCGTACCTGGCCCGCAAGGAGCAGGAGCTCGGCCAGCGCATCCCCCACGAGGCGTACCAGCAGGAACTCCAGCGGGTGAAGATGCATATTGCCGACCACAACGTCTTCGGCGTGGACCTCAACCCCATCGCCGTGGAGCTGGCCGAGGTCTCGCTGTGGCTCAACGCCCTCTCCGGCGGCCACAGCGTGCCCTGGTTCGGCTACCAGCTCTTCACCGGCAACAGCCTGATCGGCGCCCGCCGCGAGGTCTACCCGGTCCGCGCCCTGAAGAAGCAGGCCAAGGAGGGCTACTGGTACAACCAGGCCCCGCGCCGCCTCCCGCCCGAAACGCTGCTAAGCCACCCCGCGGGCGCCCGATTTATCGGTGGTCCGGCATCTCGGCGATCCGATGGCGGTGACGTGCCAGATGAGCCTGTAGGAGCCCGATTTATCGGGCGATCAGAAGCAGGGCGACCAGAAGCCGAGCAATCAGACAGCGAAGCCACTGAGGGCCGCCGCCCGCACGAAATCTACCACTTCCTGCTCCCCGACCCCGGCATGGTCGGCTACAGCGACAAGGTGGCCAAGCAGCTCCGCCCCGAGGCTTTCCAGACGATCAAGGCGTGGAAGAAGGCCTTCTGCGCCCCGCTGGACGACGACGAGATCCGCACCCTGCAGAGCCTCAGTGACGCCGTGGACCGCCTGTGGCGCGAGCACACCCGGATGCTGGCCCACGACCGCCAGCGCACCGAGGACACCTATACCCTGTGGGGCCAGGCTGGCGGCGAGGAGCGCCATATCAGCACCCAGGCCAAGGACGACATCCGCACCAGCGGCATCTTCAATACCCACGCCCGCATCGCCTCGCCCTACCGGCGCCTCAAGCTCGCCATGGACTACTGGTGCGCGCTCTGGTTCTGGCCCCTGGAGCGCGTCGACGAGCTGCCCGACCGCCAGAAGTGGCTCTTCGACCTCAACACCATCCTCAACAGCGCCGGCACCTTCGCCTTCGCCCCGGAGCAGGAGAGCCTGCTGGGCGGTGGCGACCCGGCGGAAGACGGCGCTGGCGAGGATCTGTTCGCCAAGCCGGTGGAGGACCTCTTCGCCGCCGACGAGCCCCAGCAGAGCCTGCGCGCGGAGACCCGCGCCGCCCGCGAGGTGAGCAACCAGCGCGGCGAGCTCAACCTGGAGAAGCTCTTCGCCAACCCCTTTTTCGCCACCCTCAGGCTCGCCAACGAGCTTGGCGAACACTACCGCTTCTTCCACTGGGAGCTGGCCTTCGCCGATCTTTTCGCAACCCGCGGCGGCTTCGATATCACCCTGGGCAACCCGCCCTGGCGCAAGGTGGAGTGGCAGGAGGGCGGCATACTCGGCGACCACAACCCCCGCTTCGTGCTCCACAAGCTCAGCGCCAAGCAGCTCACCGACCAGCGCGAGGCTGCCCTTGCCCGCAGCCCCGAGCTGGAATCCGCCTGGTTCGCCGAGCTGGCCGAGGCCGAGGGCTCCCAGGCGTTCCTCAACGCCACCCAGAACTACCCGCAGCTGACCGGCCAGAAGGCTAACCTCTACAAGTGCTTCCTGCCTCGCGCCTGGGCCAATGCTAACGCGCAAGGCGTCAGTGGCTTTCTGCATCCGGAGGGGATCTACGATGATCCCAATGGTGGAGGCTTCCGGAGGGAGGTGTATCAACGACTGCGAGCCCACTTCCAGTTCATTAACGAGACCAAGCTGTTCGCCGAGGTACACAACCAGACGCTGTTTAGCATCAACGTCCATGGCCCCTTCAGAGCCCCCGGCTTCAAGCACGTCTCGAACCTGTTTATTCCCGGCACAATCGACATGTCCTTTGCCCATGACGGTAAAGGCCAGGTTCCTGGCATCAAGGAGGAAATGGAGCTGCCGGATGGCCGGGTCAAGGTAAAGTGGAACTTCGATGGCCATCGCGACCGCATCATCGAGATCGGTCAGCATGAGCTGGCGCTTTTCGCCCAGCTCTACGATCAAGCCGGTACCGATGCTCTGGAAGCCCGTCTGCCGGCTCTTCACGCTCGGCAGCTGATGGCGGTATTGGAAAAATTTGCCGCACAGCCCAGGCGACTGGGCGACCTGAAGGGGCAGTACTACTCCACCCAGCATTGGAACGAGGTAAATGCCCAGCAGGATGGCACCATGCGACGGGAAACTCGCTTCCCGGAAAGCCCCGAGCAGTGGATACTCTCCGGCCCTCATTTCTTCGTCGGCAACCCGTTCTACAATACGCCTCGTGCGGTATGCGACACCAACAAGGCCTACGACAAGCTCGTAAGCGCTCCACCAACCCCACCTGTTGCGGCCTGAGTTAGACCGGTAGAGTGTCTTTCCAGCACCAGGGCAGTAGCGTGCCGAGGTCGTCATCCTCGCCGAGAGTTGGCAGGGTCTCGAACACGAACCGCAGGTACTCGTAGGGTGAGAGGCCGTTGGCCTTGGCCGTCTCGATCAGGCTGTAGATGGCCGCGCTGGCCTGGGCACCGCTCGGTGTGTGGCTGAACAGCCAGTTCTTGCGGCCAACGACGAAGGGGCGAATGGCGTTCTCGGCCGGGTTGTTGTCCAGCGGGATCAACCCGTCATCGAGGAAGCGGGTCACGCGCTGCCACTGGCCCTCCAGGTAGTGCAGCGCCCGGCCCAGCGCGCTCTTCGGCAGCACCTGCGTCAGCGACTTGTCGAGCCAGGTGCGCAGCTGGGTGATCAGCGGGCGGCTCTTCTGATCACGCAATGCCTGACGCGCCTCGGGCTCCAGCGCCTTGGCCTGCTTTTCCACGGCGTAGAGTTTGCGGATCTGGTTGAGCGCCCAGTCGGCCTTGCCGGTCTTGCCCTTGGGCTGCACTTTCTGGGCCTCGACGAACTTGCGACGAGCGTGCGCCCAGCACCCGGCATGGGTGATGCCGTTCTTTCGCACCACCTCGGCATAGCCTTCGTAGCCATCGGTGACCAGGCACCCCGCATAGTCACCCAGCAGGCGCACGGGCACCCTGCCGGCTCGGCTGGCGTCATAGTCGAACAGCACCACCTGTTGGCCCGGCGGCCCCCCGCGTTGCAGCCACATATAGGACGTTGAGCTCGCCGGCCGGTCGGCCTCGGCGTTGACCTGCAGCGTGGTCTCGTCCATGTGAATCAGCGGGGCCTGCAGCAGGTGCTGTCGCAGGGCCTCGACCAACGGCATCAGCCGCTCGCCGACCTGCACCATCCAGCGGGCCAGGGTGTTGCGCGGGATCTCGATGCCGTGCCGGGCAAAGATCTGGCTCTGCCGATAGAGCGGCAAGGCATCCTGGTACTTGGCGGTGGCCACGTAGGCGAGCAGGGTCGGGCTGGCATTGCTCTTGGGCAGCAGCTTGGCCGGTGCCGGGGCGATCTGCACGCCCTCTTCGCAGTCTGGGCAGCCGTATTTGATGCGCACATGACGGATCACCTCGATCCGCGCCGGCACGACGTGCAGTTCCTCGCTGATCTCTTTGCCGATCTCCTTGAGCTCGGTGCCGTCGTGGTGGCAATGACGGGCATCTTCGGGGAGCTCATGGACGACTTCGATGCGGGGCAGCTCAGGCGGCAGGGCTACTCGGCCGCCACGGGTGCGGCGCTTGGCCGGCTGATGGGATTCGACCTGCGCGTCAACCTCGCCGTCAACCGTGTCGTCTTGGGCGCTGGCCTCTTCCTCATCGACCACCACCTCGGCCTCGTTGATGAGCAGATCACCCTGTTCGACGCGGTACTTCTCGGTAGAGGGACCGAACCGGCCTTCAATGGCCAGCTTGAGTTGCTCAAAAAGGGACTGCTTGGCCGCTTCCCACTGAGCCTCCTTCTTCTCCATCAGACGATGAAGACGCGCAATCTCCTCCTGCTGAGCGCGCACTTGGCGCTGCAGTTGGGAGATGCTGAGGGAAGGTGTCGAGGCCGATGAGATCATGCCGCCATTTTACCAAGCGGTGCCGATGAAAGCAGCAGAAAATCAGCCAACCGCCTGAAAATCCAAGGCCTTATGGGGGCGCATGGCGCTGAGGTCATAGCCATCCAGAAGCCAGTTCAGCTCCTGGCCCGAGAGCGTGACGGTGTCGCCCTCCAGGCGGTCCGGCCACTTGAAGCGCTCCCGCTCCAGGCGCTTGTACCAGACCACGAAGCCGTTACGCTCCCAGAACAGCAGCTTGACCTTATCGCGCTGGCGGTTGCCGAACACGAAGACCGCCTCCTCGAAGGGGTTGAGCGCCATGGCCTCCTGAACCAGCAGGGCCAGTCCATCGATCTGCTTGCGCATGTCGACCGGCTCGCGACACAGGTAGACGCGCAGCCGGGTGTCCGGCCGGATCATCGGGCCACCTCCACGGCGACGAAGCGCAGCGGCCGGTGGCGAGGTGGCACGGGCACGCCCTGCACCTTCAGGCGCTGCTCCCACGCCAGCAGTGACGCCAGTTCCAGTCCTTGCTCCTCGGCGTATTCACTCAGCGCCAGTTGCCGGAAGGAGGCATGGAACAGGTGGCCCAGCCAGTAGGCCTGTGTCGAGGTCAGGTCGGTCATGGTGTCCTCCTTGCTATCGAATGACACCAGTCTGACGGATACTACTCAGCGGCAGAAGATGGGGTTTGTGGACCGCTTACACAAGCTCGACCTGCAAACCCTGCCGGACGACTACTTGCCGCGCACCAACTACGTGCCCGCCTGCGACCCCGCCACCTACTGCGACCGCACCCCGCGCGTGCCCTGGGAAGAAGAGGTACTGGTTAGACTCCACTGGGCACATATGACACCTGAGGAGGCTGACCGAAGTGGTGAATATGGCGAGTGGCCACGGCTAACCAACAGGCCTGTTACAGACTATTATCGATGGGTAAATAGAAGGATGTTCGGTGCATCTTCGGAGAGATCGCTGATCGGAACTATTGTCCCTAGGCAAGTTGGTCATATACACCCGGTGCTCTCCACGACATTCAGGTGCTCTGATCATCTGCTAAGTTTTGCTGCTGCGTGCTATTCGGTAGTCTCAGACTTCTTTCTGAAGACGACTGGAAAAGCGGATGTATACGAATCTACGCTTCGAACGTTTCCGCTGGTGGAGTCTGAGGCTGCCAAAGTCAGAGTGCTAGCACTAACATCAGTTACCAACCACTACGCCGACCTCTGGCAGTCCAACTGGCAAGACTCCTTCCGCCAGCAGCAGTGGGCCGCCGCCGATCATGTCCCCGAAACCGCCTTGCCCCGGGACTTCTTCGCCAATCTCACCCCCGAGTGGCAGCGCCATAACGCCCTGCGCAGCGACTACGCCCGCCGCCAGGCACTGGTGGAGATCGACGTCCTCGTCGCCAAGGCTCTGGGCCTTACCTTGGAAGAGCTGCTCACCATCTACCGCGTGCAGTTCCCGGTGATGCGCCAGTACGAGGCCGACACCTGGTACGACCAGAACGGCCGCATCGTATTCACCCCCAGCAAGGGCCTCGTCGGCGTCGGCCTGCCCCGCAAGGCCAAGCCCGCCGAGCTGAAGGAGGGCACCCACTACTCCATCGAATCCCCCGAGCGCAGCGAGTACGGCATCGCCCTCGGCTGGGAAGACATCAAGGAGATGCAGGAAGGCGTCGTCCGCAAGACCTATGAAGACGACACTCTCCCCGACGGTCCCTGGGAAACCACCGTGACGTACCAGGCCCCGTTCTTCCGCCCGGATCGGGAGGAGGATTATCGGGTCGCTTGGGAGATTTTTGAGAAGCAAAGGAATTTGGCATGACGCCAAATGCCGTGGCCAAGAAGGCTGCGGTCAAGGAAGGCAGCCGAGGGCTGCCATAAAAAAGCAAGAAGGGAACTGAAATGAAGCTGATCAAGACCATCGCAGCGCTCGCGCTCCTCGCCATCATGACAGGCTGTGCCTCGGTCAATATGGCGCCTCAGCAGGAGTCGGCCGCCGCCAAGGAGTTTACCTACCCTGGCGATGGGAAAGCTGGTATCTACGTGTTCCGAAAAGATATTCCAGTAGGCGTGAGTCTTAAAAAGGATATCTGGATTGACGGGGAATGTGTAGGCGAAAGTGCGCGTGGAGTGTTCTTCTATAAGCAGGTTGAAGGTGGTCAGGAACATGAGATAGCGACCGAGTCCGAGTTCTCACCCAATACCTTGACTCTGTTCACCGAGGCTGGAAACAACTACTTCGTCGAGCAGTACATCAAGTTGGGTGTCTTCGTTGGTGGTGCAAACCTCAGGCAGCATGATGAAGAAGATGGCATGAGGGAAGTAAGCAAGCTCGACCTGGCGGCAAGTGGCAACTGCAGCAAGGAAATCTGATCGAGTCGAGTGGGCACCGCCATAGGCGGTGCCCACATGGGTGGAGCGCAGCATGAAAGAGTTCAAGATCTTCGAGTATCCCGAAGGCCGACACGAAGCCGTCAAGCAGGGCTGGTCGTGGCCAGGCTTCTTCTTCGGCCCCATCTGGGCCATGGTCAAGAAGATGTGGGGTCTCGGCGTCGGCCTGCTGGTCGCCGTGATCGTGCTCGGCCTGTTCCCCGTCGATACCGCCATCGGCGGCCTGGCCACCCTGATCTCATTCGGCATCTATATCGCCTGTGGCATCAACGGCAACCGCTGGCGCGAGAAGCACCTTTCAAGCCGTGGCTATGATCATGTGGATACCGTCTCCGCCTCGAATCCCGAGGGGGCCGTGGCGCTGTACCTCAAGGGACGGCATGCAGATGAATAGCCATGGAAAGAAGTGACACGCAGGGAGTTGGACAACCATGAAGATTTCGACGCTGCTCGACCAGATCGACAACGGCCAGACGGCGCTACCCGAGTTTCAGCGCGGCTATGTGTGGAACCGCGACCAGGTTCGCGGCCTGATGACCTCCCTCTACAAGCGCTATCCCGTGGGAAGCCTGCTCTCCTGGGCGACCGACGCTATGACGGTAGGGCACAGGGGCGAGCAGCAGCTCAATGCCGGTACGGTCAACCTGCTCCTGGATGGCCAGCAGCGCATCACGTCGCTCTACGGTATCGTGCGCGGCCGGCCTCCGGCCTTCTTCGATGGCGACGAGCGTGCCTTCACCGACCTCTATTTCAATGTGGAGAACGAGGAGTTCTCCTTCTATATGCCCAGTAAGATGGCCAACGATCCCAAATGGATCAGCGTGACACAGCTGATGATCGATGGCGCAGAGGCGGTCACCGAACGACTGGGCGAATCCTTGGAACTGAGTTTCAAGGAGGGCAGTCGGTACAACAACCGGCTCAACCGGCTGCGTGATGTCCGTGATATTGAGGTCCATGTGGAGCAGATCTCAGGGCAGGACAAGACTCTGGATGTGGTCGTTGAGATCTTCAACAAGGTCAACAGTGGCGGGACGAAGCTCTCCAAGGGTGATCTGGCACTGGCGCGTATCTGCTCCACTCAGCCGGATGCACGGGCCAGGATGCGAAAGGCCCTGGATGACTGGCGGGCTCAGGGTTTTCACTTCTCTCTTGACTGGCTGCTCCGCTGTATCACCACCCTGACGACCAACGAGGCCAAGTTCTCCTTCATCCATGACCTGGACGGTCAGCAGTTCGTGGCCGGGCTGAACAAGGCGATCAAGCACATCAGCTATCTGCTGGATGTGATCGGCGACCGTCTCGGCTTGGACCATCAGCAGGTACTCACAGGGCACTACAGCTTCCCGGTGCTTGTACGCTACGTCGAGGAGCAGGGCGGCAAGATCACCGACAAGGCCACCCTGGATGCGATGCTCTTCTGGTACATCCATTCGGCCATCTGGGGGCGCTACTCTGGCTCGACCGAGAGCGTGCTCTCACGTGACCTCGATATCTTGCTCGACAATCAGCCACATGGGATCCAGGCGCTCATCAAGGAGCTGCACCTCTGGCGTGGCAGCCTCAAGGTTCGCGCCGACCATTTTGCCGGCCATACCCGTGGCAACCGCTTCTATTCGCTGCTCTACCTTCTTACCCGTACCGGCGAGGCGCAGGATTGGGGGCTAGGGATCGCGCTCAAGAAGAACATGCTGGGAAGCAACTCATCCCTGGAGCTGCATCACATCTTCCCCAAGCATCGGCTTCGCGAATACGGCTATGACCATAAGCAGGTCAACTCTCTCGCCAACTTCTGCTTCCTGACCAAGGGCTCGAATCTCAGCATTTCCAATCGTCTTCCCGTGGAGTATTTCGAGGAGGTGCTCAAGAGCTACCCGGATGCGCTACAAAGCCAATGGGTGCCGATGCAGCGTGAGCTGTGGGCGATCGAGCGCTACCCCGATTTCCTGAAGGCGCGGCGTGAACTCCTTGCCGAGGCGACCAATCGACTTCTGGAAGAGCTTTATCATTTCGATGACAGCCAGGATGCTGCGGCCTTCGCAGAACCGGTTCGTGTGATCCCGGGCGGCATCGAAAGCGAGGAAGAAGAGCAGCAGCTGCGTGAGCTGCAAGAGTGGATGGAAAGCCACAAGCTGCCAACCGGTGAGCTCGAGTTCGAGCTGGATGATCCCAAGAGCGGTGAAGCCCTGGCAATTCTTGACCTGGCCTGGCCCGATGGCATCCAGCCCGGCCTCAGCTCACCTGCGGTTCTGTTGCTCAATGAAGAGAGTGACGTGATCAAGATCGCCAACCGTGCCGGCTACCAGGTCTTTGAAGATGTTGATCAGTTGAAGCGTCATGTGGCGGAGCAGATTCTTGATGACCCTTTGGCGGTGCTTCCAGCCTGGGCGCACCACCTGGACGATATGGCGGCTCTGCCCGTTGTAGAGTGGATTGTCGACCAGGATCTGCCCGAGCCGGTGATCGGGCAGGACGTGGAGGATGCCAAGGGGGAGGTCGTGGGCAACTTCGAGCTTGCCTGGCCGGAGCACAGAGTGGGTATCTGGAACGAACAGGGCAAGGCGTCCCCAATCCCGGCAACCTTGGCTGGCTGGCACCTCTATCACCTGGAAGAGGTGCGCCAGGCACCTTACCTGCTGTCACACCAGCTGGTTCAGAAAGCCACTGGATGAAGGAGGGCTCGCCAGTATGAAGATTACCCAACCTTCAGTCCTGATACGGATTTCCCGCAGCTGGCATGAAGGGATCACCGATGAGGAGCTCTATGAAGTGACGCGTGGGGTGTGGAGGATTGGCAAGCGACGCGAGCGGGTCGAGCTGGCCTTGGCAGTTGCAGGCGGTGTCGTGCGCGAGGTCTACCGGGTGCTGTCATGGCACCCGGCAGGTTCCACTCCCTACCATGCGAGGCCTCACAGCGATGTCAGTATCGACGGTCGCTGGGAGTTCGTTGGAGAGGTAGCCGGGCCACACGAGAGACATAGATACAAGGGTATGGATGTGTCAGAGTGGTTCAAGAAGGGTAGCAGCAATCCGATACTGTACGTCAATATTGGGTGATCTTTCATTTAAAGTCATCGGGTAGTGTAAAGAATGATTGAGTCAGTTTCGCATCTTCTTCCCAATTTTCATGCCATGACTATTTCCCGGTATCAGGAGCTTTTGGTGAGCGACTGGTTCTGGCTGGGAATGATGGCGATCATGGCTGTCGCGATTACTTCACTTTCATACTATTTTTCCAAATATCGAAAGAATGTCAGGCTGGTTGAAGCTTTGATAAAAGGCCAGACGCGAGAAGAATTGGCCTGGAAGCGGCAGGAAATCCTGGAGAAGGCGCAAAGCTCACGCGTGAAGGCTGGAAAGCTGTGGGAAGAGTTTGATGAAAGCCTGGTGTACTCTCCTGATAGGGATAAGCTTTACAATACTCTTGATGCCGACCATTTCTTCAATGGAAGAACATTAGCCTACGGTTTGACGTCGAGCCGTCTGCTGGCAGCTACACCGACCTTTCTGACTGCGATCGGTGTGCTGGGTACTTTTATTGGCCTGACAATTGGTTTGAGAGGCCTTCAGGTCGATGCTGATGATGTCGATACCCTCAGGGTGGGTATCGCGAGCATGATAAATGGCGCTGCTATTGCCTTTTTGACATCAGTATGGGGGGTTGGGCTGAGCCTGCTACTTAATGTTATCGAGAAGCTGGTGGAAAGAAGTGCCCTGAGGCGCATCAACAAGCTCCAGCACACTATTGACTTTCTCTATCAAAGAATGCCAGCTGAGCACTCTCTGATGCATATTGCTGAGTCCAGCCAGGCAAGCAAGGAGGCACTTCAGGAGCTTCACGAGCGCATTGGAGACAGGCTTCAGGAAACCGTGTCAGGAATGAGCGAAGCCATGCAGCAGGCTATCTCAGACTCGCTTAACAATGTCATGGCCCCAGCCATACAGGCTCTGGTTGATAATGCAAGCAATCAATCAAACGAGGTCCTTGAAAAGCTTGTTTCGAATTTCATGGAGGGTATGAAGACAGCTGGGAGTGAGCAAACCAAGGCACTTGGAACTGCTGCTGAAGAGGTGAATCAGGCAGTAACCTCAATGAGTACAAGGATGGATGAACTCTTTACCAAGCTAACTGAGCAGCAACAGAAAAGCGGTGAGCATGTAGAGACCGCATCTCGCGAGCTGTCCGAGCAGCTTGACAGGCAACGCGAGACAGCCATGGAGCAGCAGTCTGCGCTGGCGGAGAAGTTTGAATCCTTCATGGAACGCATGACAGAGTCGATGGATACCCAGTTCCATCAGGCATCTGAGCGGGATGAGCAACGGAAGCGAGCACATGAAGAAAGTCTTCAGAAGATTTCTGAAGATCAGGCTGCGGCGATTGAGCGCCAGGTTGCCCTGGCAGATGAACGGGATCAGGTGCGTGCAGCGCAGTTTGATGAGCAGCAAAAGGCTATTGAAGAACGGTTCGGTGGTCTGGTAGAAAAGCTTGTCAATGAGCAGCAAGAGTTGATGAGACAGGTTGGAGAGGCATCAAGAAGTGCCAATCAGCACTTGACAGGTATATCGTCCCAATACGAAAAGCTATCTTCCTCGCTAAGTGAAGTGGCAAGTTCTGCTGAGCGTAGTAGCCAGAACATGACAAATAGCTCTACCCAGTTAGGGACCTTGTCGGCCAATCTTCACAAGGCCACAGTGCTTCTTGATGAAAGGGTCAGTTCCGTCACAGAAAGCCTGGAGCAAGTGTCAACCAGAAATAGTGAAGTGCTTTCTGGCATCTCCGAGCACGCGCGTACACTTGCGAGCATGCAGCAAGCCATCAGCGATGCTGCCCGTCAGCTTGATTCTGCTGCTAAATTCGCCAATGAAGGTTTCAGCGAGCTTGGCAGCCATAATGACGAGTTTATCCGTAAGCTGCGTGATGAGTTTACGCAGCTTGGTGATTCACTGAGTGAGCAGGTGGAAAACATTGAGAAGCAAGCCGAAGAGTGGCTTAAGGCATATAGCCAGGAGGTTCGCGAGCAAGTTTCTGAGAGGATGGAAGCCTGGAATACCAATACGCTATCCTTTGCCGATCAGATGAGGAGAACTGTCACGGCAATCAGCGGTATCGTGGATGATCTGGAGCGTCGCTGATGAGTTTTAATAGACGTGGGAAGTCTCAAGTAGACGAAGAGAATCCCTACTGGATGTCTTTTTCGGACATTATGTCAGTGCTGCTGATAATATTCATTCTGGCGTCGGTCGTTCTTATTGTGCAGCTGATGGAGATCAGGGAGCAGTTGGAGGAGCAGCAGCAGGAGTTTACCGAAGAAATTCAGATGCTGCGTCAGGCTGAAGAAGTTCGAAGAACGATATTGCATGAAGCAGCCGAGGAGCTGCAGCGGAGAGGCATACGCGTTTCGGTCAGCGAGAACGATACGGTACTGAGTATACCGAACGACATTCTCGGCTTTGATACAGCTCAATTTGATCTCGGCCCTCAGTATCAGGATACCGCAACTCAGATTGGTAATGTTCTTGCTGATGTAATCCTTCAAGATGACCGGGTGGATTATCTAGACACTGTGTTCGTTGAAGGTCATACAGATAATCGGTCCTACCAAGGAATGATGGGCAAGGGCAATTGGGGGCTCTCGGCTTTTCGTGCCATTTCCCTCTGGCAGCACTGGCTGGAGGTTCTTCCGGATGGGCGACGGCTGGACACTTTGATAAACAAGGATGGCCATCCGATATTTTCTGTTAGTGGCTATGCTGATACTCGGCCTGTTACAGAGTTTCAAGAGACAGAAGAAGAGCTCAGGGCTAATCGGCGAATTGATATACGATTTACCATCCGTCGTCCCACTGTGGAAGATTATAGAGCGGTGCAGGATGCATTTGTAGGTGATTCGCAGTGATTTTGCCACCTCTTGAACTTGTCAAGATAAGCTGGAAACCCGAGTCTCTTGAACCTTGGGTTGAGCTTGTCGAGTCAACAAAAAAGATTGAAGCCGATGTGGGCCGTGGTGATGCTTACCTCAAGGCTGAGGAGAAGCTGCTGGATGTGGTAAGGAGCCGAAACTTCGGGGTATTACCAGCTCTGCTCCAGAAAAGGGTAGCCGTTCGGGCCCTCACCCAGCTGTGGCTCGATCATTCTGACGTGCTCAAGAGATTGATGAGCCCCAGGCTGCTTGAAATCATGGTTGACGCTCAGCAACCCCGGCTAGGTAGAGTGCCGCTTCTCAATATGCTCCAGCTCTACTTCAAGGAATTTGACAGACTGGACCGCTATTCCTCGGAAAATGATGATTCCTTGAGGGAAGTATTTGAGGATCTCCTTGTTGACCAGATACAAAAGGTTGAAAATCTGGGCGAAGAGCTGACAGCAGATGATCTGATCTCGGTTGTAAAGCAACAGGGCGACTGGATTCTAAAGGTTGATGGGCCGGCGCAGCTTGTCAAGCTTGCCATCAAGAATGGTATGACACTGGAGGATGCATTCTCGAAGTTTGGATTGAAAGGGTTTGACAGCGGTCGATATGCCGATGTCTGCCGCGCCCATTACTATATAGAAAAGCTTCATGAGATAGATGAACAAGAATGGTCTCCTGTCTTCGATGAGCTATTGCATCACGACGTCTCCAAAGCGCCATATGGAAGAGAAGGGAAACGTATAGGGCACGCCGCCCTGGAGGTTCTGATTGACCGTGTTACCGAGGCCAGTGAAGCCTGGCAGGATTTCATGCTGAGCCTGGCCGGCGACCCCCGTGTTTCGAGCAGGGTCAAGAGCTATCGGGAGTGGTGGGCCCCCCTTGGTGAACAAAGGGTAGAGAAGGTACGTGGCTGGTTTTCCAAACAGGATCTCCGTCTCTTTCTTCAGGCTCTTGAGCAGTATGGTGAAGCCACTGGTAATTCTGAGCTTAAGAGGATGTTTCCCGCCCGAAGAACCTTTCTGGAAGGGTTGTTTCGGCTCAAAATGATCAAGAGTACCAGGTTGATGCTTGGCAGCAAGGCCGAGTATTCAGTCAGAAAGATTTTGAAGAATGAGTTGAAGGTAAACTACATAAAGTTAGACGGGCAGCTTTCCGACAAGGCAATTATTTATCTGGATTGTGGTGATTTTCACTTGATTGAAGGCTCGCACAGCTTCAAGCTTTGGGTATATCTGGCTCCGCCAAGCCGTAAGTATGTGGGCTATGAAGTGACGAGTCTTTCCCACTTTGACTTAACACAAATGGTGCCTAAGAGCTACAAGAAAGAATATCCCAGCCTCGAGTATACCGGCATTGTGCATAGCCCTTCAACTTGGCAGAATAAGGTGTTTGAGTTTCTGTCAGAAAACGGTATTAGCCTGGATGTCGAAGCCCTCCTCAGCAAGCAGGATTATAGAAGGTATGTGGAGAGGTTTGGGCTTCCCGTTGTAAGGCCGGCGAAAAGGTTTGTTTCTAGAGTGTCTAGTGAATCTGCCAATAATGTTGGTGCTGATTATAAAGAAAGCCAATCAAATGCTGATCGTGATCAGAGTGTTCTCTCACCTCTGGCAATTCAGATATTGCTTTATCTCCACAGGCACCCTGACAGCAAGGCAAGGGATATCTCCAGGCATTTGGGTCTTCCATTAAAAGCTATCAATCATGTGCTGCATTTGGACCTGAAGGGGTACTGCATACAAGTCTCAAACTTCAACTGGATCAACTCGGGCGAAGGCGAGAGAGAGCTGAAAAACAGCGGGGTGTTGGGTGATGAAGAATAAGCTTGCTCAAGTCATCAGGAGGATTCTTCCTGACACTACGGATCGCCAAGACGGGCCGGAAAGCTTTGAGATTAGGTTTGATGCTGATGGTGTCAAGCTGTACCTTGAGAAAGTCGAGTTTGAAAGGTTTCTTTCCGGTGGGGGTGCGCCTAACATTAATCTTCAGGGCGTTGTCCTCCGTATGCTTGAGGAGCAGGGGCTTGCCTCGCGCTTTCCTAATGGATTCAGTCTCGACGCTAGTGTAACCGCCTCTCTTGATAATGAGCAGGCAGAACTTCTGGGGCTCCCACCACGCTTTCCGGGTGAGTTCAAGGTTTCCATTGATGGGCACTCAAACAGCAAGGCTTTCTCTGTAAAGATATTTCCAGAGCTTGGTGGAAGTAAGGCGCCTTGTCGTATCAAAGGCGCTCTGATGGAAGTAGGGTCTGGTCACCGCTATCTTCTCGACCAGCCGCAGATGCAAGCCTTTCAGGCCCTTGACAGGCATTCACTGCTTCCCGAAAATTTAAAGACAAGCAGTGAGAATCTGTTGCTTCTGGCAACATTGCAATTGGCCAAGCGCAGTGGCATGAATATTGATCTTAGCCACTTTGAACGAATCCATGTGGAAACGGCTGAAGGTGTTGGTATTATTGCAAAGCAGTTGCATGATGGCAGCCTGGAGCTTTTTCCCAGTATAGGTGAGGGCTATGGCCTTGATGAGATAGAGGGGAGGTTAGGTCAGCTTGATCTGGATGAGCGTGGCGGCGTAATTAGAATAAAAAACAATGTTGTTATACTTGACGAGGAGAAGATGGATGGCATCAGGGAGGTGATGAATAATCGCCGAATTCCTGCAGAGAGTGTTGCCGATTTTATCAAATCTCCTTCTGCGTTTCTTGATGCCTCTCTTGTTAATCTGGACCTTGGCTTCTCGGTGCGGGTGCTTGGTGTAGGTAAGATCAAGCACATGGACTTCGGAGGTCTGGGGCAAGGTGAAAGCGACTGGTTCGGTGTCGAAAGCTCGGCTTCACCTCCTGAGATTATCAATAAACTTGTCAAAAGCCATGAGGAGCTTTCGGAACTTCAGAATAAGATTGATGCAGCATACTCTCAGGGAGCACAGACGATTGACTTCCAAGGAGAGAGCATTGATGTATCTGAACATGAAAAAGTGAAAAGTATTCTTGGCAAGGTGGCGGCTTCACTTGATAAGCCTGAGGAGTCAGCAGCTGCCCCAGAAGACTCTGCCGAGAAAAGTGAAACCCAGGTCGGTGTCATTGTAAAAGATGCCGAAGATGTCGGCGAGAAACTATTAGAAAAGCTCAAGCATCATAGCCATCAGCATCAGGCTGACTGGGAGGCTTATGCCAGGCAACCCTTCCCTCATCAGGAAGAGGGTGTTAACTGGATGTTGCGGTTGATTGAGCTAAGTGCCCTCGACGACTCTGAAAGCTTTGATCGCATTCAAGGCGGACTTCTGGCCGACGACATGGGTTTGGGTAAGACATACATGTCACTTGTTGCCATCAATGAGTATCTGTCTCACAGGAAGCTGCAAGGTCTTCCGGAGAAACCTGTCCTGATCGTTGCTCCTCTAAGCCTACTCGAGAATTGGGAGCAGGAGGTTTCGCTGACTTACAAGAGCATTCCCTTTAAAGATGTCAAGGTATTGCAATCCGGAAGAGATCTTTCTGAGTTCAAGAAGAAAGGGGAGAAGCGAGAGTCCGTTCAGGCATCTGAGCTCCTGGACGAGGAGGGTCAGATGGAGCCCGACAAGATACGCTTTGCTCTTCACGTGGGCCCTGATGCAGGTGTGAAGAGGCTGGATGTCAACAGGCGTCTCGTTATTACCACCTATCAAACGCTTCGTGACTACCAGTTCTCTCTCTGCCTCGTTGACTGGGGGATGGTGATTTTTGATGAGGCGCAAAACCTCAAGAACCCCAACACCCTGCAGACCCATGCGGCAAAAGGGCTTAATAGTGATATCAAGATATTAGCGACGGGCACACCTGTTGAAAATTCGCTGGGTGACTTCTGGTGCCTGATGGATACCGCTCAGCCAGGGCTTCTGGGGGATTGGACCTATTTCAGGGATCGCTGGGTAACCCCGATACTTCGTGCCCAAGAGGATGAAAAGGATTTCGTTCGTGGTTCGGTTGGGAGCGACCTGCGCAAGGCTGCCGGTGATTTCATGTTGCGTCGTATCAAGGAGGATCAGCTATCAGCCCTGCCTTCGAAAAGCATTCTTAGTGGCGTTCCCACTGCCTCCCATGGGGCTTCCTATAATCCTAAGCTGTCTTGCTCCATGAATGGTTTCCAGCTCTCGGCCTACAATGAGACGATTGAGTCGTATCGAAAGCGTCGCGCAGAAGAAGACGATGTTCGTGGCTTTGCTCTTTCGACGCTTCAGAAGCTGAGGGCGATATCTCTTCATCCTCGAGCTAATGAACCGTTGCAATCTCTTGTTTCCAAGCCTGACTCATATCGTATGATTATGTCAGAGTCGGCAAAAATGAAAGTAACCCTTGATGTCCTTGATGATATAAGGTCGGCGCAAGAGAAAGTTATTATATTTATACTTTCTAAAAATGTGCAGCGCTTCATGAAAGTGTGGCTAGACAAGATTTACGGACTTGATGTCAGTATTATCAATGGGGATACATCTGCGGTAGAAGGAAAAGGTGACAGCCTGACAAGGAAGGGGCTGATAGAACAGTTCGAATCCGTTGATGGCTTTAATATCATCATCATGTCCCCTGTAGCGGCTGGTGTTGGCCTGACAGTCGTGGGTGCCAACCATGTCATTCATCTGGAACGTCATTGGAATCCTGCTAAGGAGGCACAGGCTACTGACAGGGTTTACCGTATTGGGCAGAAGAGAGACGTCTTCATCCATATTCCAACCGCCTTGCATCCTGAATTTGATTCATTCGACGTCCACCTCGACAGGCTGCTCAGTGGAAAACTGCTGCTGAAGGATGCCGTTGTTACTACAGACGTGGTCAGTGAGAGTGAGGTGATGAAATCTCTTGGCCTGGATTGATGATAATCCGTTTCAGCAACCCGCTGGCCAACGGTGGAGCCGTGCTCACAGGCGCGGTGGGTCAAGCCTTGTACTCACTGAAAAGGGCTCTTTGATCACCACGTCATAAAGCCCCTCCGCCGTCACCGGGTTCATCACGATGTTCCAGCTGTGCCGGGAGACAGTGTAGGGGAAGATGATGAAGGGGGGCTGGTCCAGCAGGGTATCGTCATGGCCCTGCTGGCCCTGGCTGGGGGAGGCGGTGTAACAGCCAGTTTGGGTTGGTCGGGTGTCTGCGATGTCAATGGCCAACCGAGTGCCACTCGACTAAGCTAAGTTGGTTGAACTAGATCGGAGGTGTGCCATGGAATCCGTCAACATCCATGAGGCCAAGACGCGGCTCTCGCAGCTGATCGCTCGCGCCCAGCAGGGCGAGAGTTTCATCATCGCCAAGGCTGGCAAGCCCATGGTGCGCGTCACACCCATCGACAGCCCGGCGCCCGAGCAGCAGCAGCAGAAGCGGCTGGGCTTCCTGGCTGGCGAGTTCCATGTGCCAGATGACTTCGACCGCATGGCTGAGCAGGGCATTGATTGAGTCTCATGACAACGGCGATGAGATGACTTCAATTTGCTGCTTCGTCATCTCACTTCTTGCTGTCGCTCAGGTCGGTATAGGGGAATGGCATCAACGCGATCTGGCCGGCCAGTTTCAATTCCAGCGCTCCGTAAGATCGTCCTCGGAATAGAGCTCGGGTTCGTCTTCCAGCCCCCGCATGGCTTGTTCGATGCTCATGGCCTGGAAGTGATGCTCTGACCAGTCGGGTTGATCCTTCGTGGCCTCCTTGCCATAGCGCTGCTCCAGGAACGTCACGAAATCCAGTACCTCCTGCTGGCGATGGGCCGGGAGTCGTCGGACCTTGGCGATAAGTTCTTCAAGCTGCATGGTAACTGGCCTCTCGGCGATGGGCGGCATGGATTCATTCTAGCAGGTGACAGGTAGCTTCTGTTTTGCTTCGACGTAGGTCGCCAGGCCGTCGACGAAGGGCAGGAAGCTGGTAGGCTGTCTGTTCGGACAGAACGGCTCAAGGAGGAGATATGATCCCCGGCCTGCTAGCCAGCGAAGTCGCCGCGGCGCTGCGCGAATTCATCGTTACCGGCTATGAAACCGAAACGGCGCCGTTCAAGGGCGAGTTCCGCCGTCTGGTTGAGGAGCAGCAGGAGGGGGAGGCCTTCCTCAAGGGCCCCTATGTCTCGGTGGGGCTGCCGTTCCTGACCGGCGGCGCTGGACGGGACTTCTTCCCCGGGTTCGAGACCGAGCATCCGCCCTATGCCCACCAGGAGCAGGCGTGGCGGCGGCTGGTCTCCAGCGGGGCAGCGGCCAACGCACTGGTGGCCACCGGCACCGGCTCGGGCAAGACGGAGTGTTTCCTCTATCCGGTGCTGGACCACTGCCAGCGGGCGGCGGGGCCGGGCATCAAAGCGATCGTGATCTACCCCATGAATGCCCTGGCCACGGACCAGGCCAAGCGCTTCGCCGAGGTGATTCACGGCCAGCCGGCGCTCAAGGGGTTACGCGTCGGCCTCTTCGTGGGTGGCGATGCCCGGGGCTCCCAGACCATGGGGCCGCAGCAGGTGATTACCGACAAGGAGGCGCTGCGCCAGAACCCGCCGGACGTGCTGCTCACCAACTACAAGATGCTCGATTACCTGCTGATGCGCCCCAAGGACCAGCCGCTGTGGGCCCACAACGGTCCGGAGACCCTGCGCTACCTGGTGGTGGACGAGCTGCACACCTTCGATGGCGCCCAGGGCACCGATCTCTCGCTGCTGATCCGTCGCCTGCGCGCCCGCTTCGAGATGACGCCTGAGCAGCTGATCTGTGTGGGCACCTCCGCGACCCTGGGCGGCGATGAGAGCGTCGAGGGGCTGCTGCACTACGCCTCGGATATCTTCTCCAGCCCCTTCGGTCGCGAGGCGGTGATCAGCGAGCAGCGCCAGGGCGACTCACATTTTCTCGATAACATCGCCTTTCTCTCGCCCAACCCCGAGGTCGGCCCGGAGGCGCTTCGAGACGCCCTGCGCGAGGGACTCTCGACGTACCTGCACAAGGCCTACGAGCTCTACTTCAGCAAGGCGCCGGAGGGCGACCTGATGGCGAAGGCCGGCCGTATCGCCCTGGGCCGGGAGCTAAAGCAGCACGGCCAGCTGGCCAACCTGCTGCGCCAGATCAAGCTGAGCCCCGGCACGCCCACCTTCCGTGACCTGGCCGAGCGCCTGGCGGGGCAGATCCCTGGCCGCTTCCAGCGCCAGCCGGAGTTCGCCCTGATCGCGCTGCTCTCGCTGATGGCCCACGCCCGCGATGCGGTGGGTCGCCCCTTCGTGCAGCTGCGCCTGCAGCTCTGGTCCCGGGAGCTGCGCCGCATCGTGGGTACCCTGCGCGAGCCTGGGGCGCCCGTCGCCACTATGGAGATGCCGGAAGAGAATGCCGCCGCCAGCCGTCTGCCGCCGCTGCTCTCCTTCGGTGACGACAAGCCGCCCCGGGACCAGCGCCAGGTGCGCCTGCCCCTGGTGCAGTGCCGCGAGTGCCACGGCACCGCCTGGCTGACCCGCATGGAGATGAGCCACCCCACCGACCAGGTGGTGGAGACGGAGCTTCAGGCCATCTATTCCGCCTTCTTCGGCCAGCAGCCGGAAACCGCGCTGCTGCTGCCCTGGCAGCGGGGCGAGGCGCAGTCGCCGGCGGGCATGCGGCTGGAGCACTTCAAGGTGTGCCGGGAGTGCGGCACCACCGCGCCGGTGGAGAGCACGGCCGAGTGCCGGGGGTGCCAGGCCGGTGCCGACGCCCTGGTGCGGGTCAGCAAGCCCCAGCAGCTCAGGGAGGTGAAGCGGGGCAGCATCAACAAGGTGATCCACGAGCACGACTGCCCCTGGTGTTCGGCGCGCTCCGCCCTGGTGGTGTTCGGTGCCCGGGCGGCAAGCCTCAGCGCGGTGGCCATCCATCGGCTCTTCAGCAGTCGCGACAACGACGACCGTAAGCTGCTCACCTTCAGCGACTCGGTGCAGGATGCCACCCATCGTGCCGGTTTCTTCGCCGCCCGCACCTGGCAGAACAACGTGCGCATGGCGCTGACCCAGCTGATGGAGGGCAGCCACGAACCGATTCCGCTGCTCGAGCTGCCGGCGCGCTTCGAGGCCTGGTGGCTGGCCACTTCCGAGGGTCAGAGAGAGGGTGGCGGGCAGGGGCGCCTGGCACTGTCGGCCTACCTGCGTGAATTCATGCCGCCGGACAAGCGCTACCGGGGCGACTTCGAGTTCTTCGAGCAGTCCGGCGAGGTGAAGGAGCCGGCACCGTTGCTCAGGCTGATCCGCGAGCGGATGCTGTGGCAGGCCCTGGAGGATCTGGGCTGGCGCTCACAGGTGGGGCGCTCGCTCAATCGCCTGGGGATCGCGGCGCTCGCCTGGCCCCTGGAACCGGTGCGCCAGGCCGCCTCCGCCTGGGCGCAGACGGTGGACAACACCCTGGGCTATCGCATCGAGCCCCGGCCGGCCGAAGGCTTCATGCTGGGGGTGATGCAGCATCTGATTGGCCAGGGGGCGCTGGGGCTTGAGGACTTGGCCGGCTATCGCCAGAAGTTCGGCAAGGCCTACCTGCTGAGCTTTCTGAGCTACGCGCCGCCTATCGGCCCGGGGTCGCCGCGGCCCCGCTACCCGGCCACCGCCAAGGGGGAGGGCTACGAGGTGCTCTGCCAGGCCAGTGCCGCACAATCCTGGTACGAGCGCTGGCTGGCCTGCCTGAACCCGGAGACCCTGGTGGATCGCAAGCAGCTGGAGCAGGTGCTGGCGGCGGCGCTCTCGGCGTTGCGCGACAGTGGCCTGCTGAACGAGGAGGCCAACGAGCGCGGCGTGCGGCTGTGGTCCCTGCGGCCGGAGGCGCTGAGCATCACCACGGCGGTACAGGGAGTGGAGTGCCCGGGCTACCGCCCCATGCACGTACCGGCATCCCACGCCGAGGCCTGGCTGGGGCTGCCCCTGCTCAGCGCCGCCCGCCCGGAGCTGGCCTACGAGACCCCGGTGCCGGTGCGGGACTCCCTCTACGCCGGGCTCTACCGCGACGGCGAGATCCATCGGGTGATCGCCCACGAGCACACCGGGCTGCTGGCCGCCAGCGAGCGTATTCGCGTGGAGGACAGCTTTATCCATGGCAAGAAGCCCTGGGAGTACAACCTGCTCTCGGCCACTCCGACCCTGGAGATGGGCATCGACATCGGCGACCTCTCCAGCGTGCTGCTCTGCTCTGTGCCGCCGGCCCAGGCCAACTACCTGCAGCGGGTGGGCCGGGGCGGGCGCCGTGACGGCAACGCCTTCGTGCTCACCGTGGCCAACGGCCGCCCCCACGATCTGGTCTTCTACGCCGACCCGGGGCGCATGCTGGATACCCCGGTGGAGCCGCCGGCGGTGTTCCTCAAGGCGCGCCATGTGCTGCGCCGCCAGCTGCTGGCCTACGCCATGGACTGCTGGACCCGCAGCGCCCGGGGTGACAACCAGATTCCCCAGACCATGCAGCCGGTGCTGGATGCGGTGGAGAAGGCTCAGGAGGAGCGCTTTCCCTATACGCTGCTGGCCTTCATGAAGCAGAACATGCAGGAGATCTGGGACGGCTTTGCCGGCCACGTTGCCACCGAGCTCGGCGGCGACGACCTGGAGCTGCTGCGCCAATACCTGTTCGGCGGACCCCAGCACGTTGATGACCGCCTGGAACTCTACCTGCTGGGCCGGCTCAAGCTGGTGGCCGACGAGCGCAGCCGCATGGCCACCACCATCAAGGAACTGGACCGCCAGTTGGAGAAGCTGCGCCAGCGGCCCCAGGATGAGCATACCCAGGCGGAGATCGCCGAGCTGGAGCGGGAGGTGGCGGGCTACCGCAGCCTGCGTATCCGGCTCAACAAGCGCGAGACGCTCAACTTCTTCACCGACGAGGGGCTCTTGCCCAACTACGCCTTCCCGGAGGAGGGGGCGACCCTGCACTCGGTGATCTTCCGCACCGAGAAGCCGGGCGGGGAGGGGGCCGAGGCGGGCGATATCAAGCGCGAACTGGTCAAGCGGGAGTACGAGTACCAGCGCCCGGCCCAGGCGGCACTCACCGAGCTGGCGCCGGAGGCGGTCTTCTACGCTGGCAACCGCAAGGTGAGGGTCTCCCGGGTGGAGACCGCCAAGGGGCGCAACATCCAGCAGTGGCGCTTCTGTCCGCGTTGCCACTACTCGGCGCCGGCCGATGACCCCACCGCCGGCTTCAACGACCGCACCTGCCCGCGTTGCCACACCAACCGCTGGGGCGACGAGAGCGCGCGCACCAGCATGCTCAAGATGACCCAGGTCTACGCCTTCACCAATGCCCGGGACGCCCAGTTGGATGACCGCTCCGACGACCGCGAGCCGGTCTTCTTCAACAAACAGATGCTGATCGACTTCGACCCTTCGGACATCACCATCACCTGGGTGCTGGACGACAAGGAGCGCCCCTTCGGCTTCGAGTTCATCCGCAGCGCCCGCTTCCTGGAGGTGAACTTCGGCCGCCGGGAGGGGGAGGAGATGGCCTTCGAGGTGGCCGGTGAGGAGCTCCAGCGCGCCGGCTTCCCGATCTGCCGGGAGTGCGGCTCGGTGCAGACCCGGGCGGCCGCCGCCGGCAAGCAGGAGCCCGCCCACCTGAAGTCCTGCCGTTATGCCAAGGGGCCGAAGACGCTGCCCAATGGGAAACAGGACAATGGCATCGAGAACTGCCTCTATCTCTACCGACGGTTCGCCTCCGAGGCGCTGCGCATCCTGCTGCCCAGGCTCTCCAGCGGCGGCACCGAGGAGCAGGTGAACTCCTTCGTGGCGGCGCTGCAGCTGGGCCTGAAGCGGCGCTTCGGCGGCAAGGTGGACCACCTGCGGGTGGCCTACCAGAGCGAGCCCATAGGCGAGACCGACGAGCGACGTCACTTCATCGTGCTCTACGATTCGGTGCCTGGCGGTACCGGCTACCTGCATGAGCTGCTCAGCCGGGCGGAGCACATGCAGGAGGTGTTCCGACTGGCCTATGCGGTGATGCAGGCCTGCGACTGCTACGCCAACAGCTCTCCCGACTCACAACCGATGGACGGCTGCTACCGCTGCCTGCTGGAGTACCGCAACGCCTACGGCATGGAGAGCACCAGCAAGGCGCTGGCCCTGGAGATGCTCAAGGAGATCGTGGAGGGGGGGCACGAGTGGGTGCAGGACGAGCAAGGGCTGAGCGCGCTCTCTGGCAACCCCTGGATCGACAGCGAGCTGGAGGCGCGCTTCCCCGAGTCGCTGGCGCGCTTCTCCGGCCATGAGTGCGTGGGCCAGCAGCGGGTTCGGGTCTCCCAGGATGTGATTCGCGGCAAGCACGGCTATCGGTT
The DNA here is from genome assembly GCF_000475415.1 of Halomonas sp. PBN3. Lineage (NCBI taxonomy): Bacteria > Pseudomonadati > Pseudomonadota > Gammaproteobacteria > Oceanospirillales > Halomonadaceae > Halomonas > Halomonas sp. PBN3. The sequence continues at coordinate 32,531 of NZ_AXCA01000185.1, forward strand.
GACCATCGGCGAGCTGGCCTACGAGATGGAACCCCAGGTGGACCTGGGGCTGGCCCAGGGGGTGCAGTTCGCCAGCCGTCCGGACTTCGTGCTGTGGCCGGTACGCAGTGGCCTGGCCCCTGTGGCGATCTTCCTGGACGGCTACCGATTCCATGCCGACAAGGCCAGCGACGACCTGCTCAAGCGCCAGGCGCTGAATCACGCGGGCTACGTGGTGTGGAGCCTCAACTGGTACGACGTCAACCAGGTGATGGGCGACAAGGCCATGGATGTGCCGCTGCCGGCGGGCATGACCTCGCCGGAGCAGCACCATGCGGCCATCGCCGGGTTGGCGAAGGTCGGCGGAGTGGCCAACCCGGCCCAGCACCTCGGCCGGGCGACCTTCGAGCTGCTGATGGGCTTTTTGGCGGAACAGCAGCCCGAGACGCTGGCCCGGCATGCGCTGCTCTTCGTGCTGCAGTGCCTGCCGGCCAAGGCCCTGGCCGACCCGGCCCTGAAGCAGCAGGTGATCGACTCGCTCCACGGCCTGCCCGCGGCCTTCACCGACCGCACCCCGCAGCCGGTGGTATTGGCTGGTGCCGTGGAGCTCAACGACGATCAGGGCGCGGCGGCCATCGTGCTGCGGCTGCTGGCGGGGGAGGAGCTGCTCAAGCGCTTCGACCTCGACAGCGCCATGGTGTCGGTCTCCTATGAGCTGCGCGGTGGCGGCGAGGAGGGCGCCCGCTATCCGTGGCAGCGCTTCTGGGCGGCGGTGAACCTGCTGCAGTTCCTGCCGCTGATGTATGCCTGGACCCCGGAATCTCGTAACAGCGGTATCGCCGCCGGGCTGCTCTGGCCCGAGCGCCGCCCCGCAGCTGACGAGCAGCCGGCAGTGTCACCGGAGCCTGCCTGGTACGCTTACCTCGATGCGTCGCTGGCCGAGGCGTTGAGAGGGCGGCAGGTCGATTGGCCGGAGGCACCCCAGGTGGGTGAGGACGTGGTCGACGAAGCTGAGGAGGTCATTGGTCTCGCAGAGCTCCTCTTCGAAGCGTCGCGCATCGCCTTCCTGCTGGAGGATGACGAAGAGCAGCTGGCGGCCCGGCCACACCTGGAATCGCGCGGCTGGCGCGTATTGACCGATGTGGAGGAGCTGGTGGCGGTGATCAATGGAATGGACTCGGTGAACGAGTCACAACAAGGAGCCTGATATGGTCAGTGTGGCGTTCTCGGAAAAGTACTTCGACAGCCTGCTCAAGCTAACCCCCAACGAGCAGAGCCAGGCCAACAAGGCGGTGATGCTCTTCCAGCAGGACCCGCAGCACGGCGGCCTGCACTACGAGAAGCTGACCGCCTACAAGGACGGCAAGCTGCGCTCGATCCGCGCCAACCAGGATGTGCGTATCATCCTCGCCGCCGCCGAGAAGGAAGACCTCTACCTGATGCTCTACGTGGACCACCACGAGGCGGCCTACGCCTGGGCCGCCAAGCGCAAGGTGGAGATCAACCCCAATACCGGCAGCCTGCAGGTGTTCACGGTGGAGGAGCGCCGAGAGGAGGCCGCTCCCGCCCAGCCGGCCGCGCCGACGCTGCCGGGGCTCTTCGATGCCATTCGCGATCGCCAGCTGCTTCAGCTGGGCGTGCCCGAGGAGGCGCTGCCCCTGGTGCGCCGCATGACCATCGAGGCGGACCTGGAAAGCGCCCACCACAGCGAGCAGATCCCCGCCGACGCCTACGAGGGGCTCTTCATGTTGATGGCGGGGGCCAGCTTCGAGGAGGCCTATGCCGAGGTGGTGCCCGCCGCCCCCGAGGCGGTGGATACCGAGGACTACGCGACCGCCCTGGCGCGGCCGGAGTCCCAGGCGCGGTTTACCGTGGCTGACAACGAGCAGGCGCTGCAGGAGGTGCTCAACCAGTCTATCGAGAAGTGGCGGGTCTTCCTGCATCCGGCCCAGCGGCGCCTGGCCGAAGGGAAGAAGAACGGGCCGGTGCGCGTGTTGGGCGGCGCCGGTACCGGCAAGACGGTGGTGGCCATGCACCGGGCCAAATGGCTGGCCGAGAATGTCGCCAACAGCGCCCAGCCCGGTGAGCCTCAGGGCAAGGTGCTCTTTACCACCTTTACCCGCAACCTGGCGGCGGATATCCGCCAGAACCTCAACAAGATCTGCTCCCGGCAAGCGCTGGAGCGCATCGAGGTGCTCAACCTGGACGCCTGGGTGGTCAGCTTCCTCAAGAAGCAGGGCTACGACTACGGCCTGCTGCTCGACGCCCAGCAGCACAAGCGCCTCTGGGAGGAGGCCTATGCGGAGAAGCCGGCCACCAGCGACCTGGGGCTCGCCTTCTTCCAGGAGGAGTGGGCGAGGGTGATCCAGCCCCAGTCGATCCAGAGCCTGGACGGCTACAAGCGCGCCTCACGCATCGGCCGCGGCACGCGCCTTAACCGCCAGCAGCGCCTCGAGATCTGGCCGGTGTTCGAGCGCTTCCGCCACCTGCTGGCCAGCAACCACCTGAAGGAGACCGACGACGTCTACCGCGACGCTCGGGAGCTGCTGGAGGCCAACCCGGAGCTGCGCCCGGCTCTCTGCTCGGTGATCGTGGACGAGGCCCAGGACATGGGCTCCCAGGCCTTCATGCTGCTGCGCGCCCTGGTGCCGCCGGGGCCCAACGACCTGTTTATCGTCGGCGACGGCCACCAGCGCATCTACGGCAAGAACAAGGTGGTGCTGGGGCAGTGCGGCATCGATATCCGCGGCCGCAGCGCACGCCTCAAGGTGAACTACCGCACCACCGACGAGACCCGCAAGCTGGCGGTGAGCATCCTGGAAGGGGTGGAGGTGGATGACCTCGACGGCGGCCAGGACTCCCAGCAGTTCTACCACTCCCTGATGCACGGGCCCGCCCCGGAGGTGCGCGCCTTCGATTCCATGGAAGAACAGGCGGAAGCCATCCTGGCTGCCATCCGCGACCACGGCCTGGCCCCCGAGGCCTGCTGTGTGATCGCCCGTACTCACCGGGAGCTGGGGGAGCTGAAGGCCGCCCTGGAGAGCCGCGGGCAGCCCTGCCACCAGCTCGATGGCCGCAGCGCCGCCACGCCTGACGGCGAGCTCAACCTGGCCACCATGCACCGGGTGAAGGGCCTGGAGTTCGATGCTGTCTTCGTCGCCTCGGCGAACCGTGGCCTGGTGCCGCTGGCGCCGGTGGTCAACTCTGCCGCGGACGCCGTGACCCGCCGCCAGCGCGAGAACGAGGAGCGTGCTCTGCTCTACGTCAGCCTTACCCGCGCCCGCAAGCTGGCGTTCGTCTTCGGCTACGGGCAGATGAGCGAGTGGTTTTGAGCCGGGTAGTTCAATCATGCCCCGAGTCTAAGTGCACGGGGTGATCCAAGTGATGAGTGGACAGCCACGGATGCAGAGTCCGTGATCTAGGGAAAGGTAGGGCACTGGGCGTCGCTGGTTGTGGCTCCCGCATGGAACCCACTGGAGCCACAACGAAAAACCGCCACCCGGCATGACCCGTAAGTGGCGGTTTCTCTTGATGTTTCTGGTCGGAGCGACAGGATTCGAACCTGCGACCTTTGCAACCCCATTGCAACGCGCTACCAAGCTGCGCCACGCTCCGACTCTGTTTCTCGGTTCTTGGCCGTTCGGCCTGTACCCCGAGAACGAGGCGTATACTAGCGCTTTCCTCGGCAAATGAAAAGCCCCTTTTGCACTTTCTATTCAATCGCTTGGGCCAGTGTGACTGGGGCGAGGGGTGGGGATGCTTTATCATGGGCGGTTCTCGGGCCTGCGGTCCGAGGATTCCATGGTGTCAGGGAGGTGGGCATGTACGGACAGGCGGAGCGTGGTTGGCTCAAGGGAATGAATCCCCGGATCACCCTGGTGGCACTGGTGGTGGTGGCGGTGTCGCTGGTGTACGGCGCCTTCTTTACCGAGCGGCTGGGCCGTGGTCTGGCCATGGCTCGCCTGGTGCTGGACCCCTTCCTCGAGTGGTACTACGTGCTGCTAGTGGCCTTCCTGCTGCTGTTTATGGTGTGGCTGGGGGTGGGGCGCTACAAGAACGTGCGCCTCGGCGGTGACTTCGAGCAGCCGGAGTTCACCTTCTTCTCCTGGGTGTCGATGCTGTTTGCCGCCGGCACCGGGGTCGGCCTGTTGTTCTGGGCGGTGGCCCAGCCAATCCTGCAGTTTCAGTCCAACCCCTTCATCGGCGAGAGCATGACGCCGGATGCGGCCCGGGTGGCGATGCGGCTCACCTATTTCCACTGGGGGCTGAACGGCTGGGCGATCTTCTCCTTCGTGGCGCTGGTGCTGGCCTACTTCGCCTATCGCTGGAAGATGCCGTTGACCATCCGTTCGGCGCTGCAGCCGTTCCTGGGCAAGCGCGTGGAGGGTGTCCTGGGCGACGCGGTGGACGTGCTGGCGGTGTTCGGCACGGTGTTCGGCATCGCCACCACCCTGGGCCTCGGGGTGCAGCAGATGAACGCCGGGCTGGGGGCGCTGTTCGGCATTCCCAGCAGTTCCTGGCTGCAGCTTACCGTCATGGCGGTGATCATGTGCGTGGCCACCGTCTCGGTGGTATCCGGCGTGAAACGCGGCGTGCGCCTGCTCTCGGAGCTGAACTTCTGGCTCAGCATCGCGGTGGTGGTGTTCCTGCTGCTGGCCGGGCCGACCCAGTATCTGATCGCCATCACCATCGAATCCACTGGCGACTACATCCAGAACCTGATGGGCATGACGTTCCACACCAATGCGACCCGTGACGACAGCTGGCAGGCGGAATGGACGGTGTTCTTCTGGGGCTGGTGGCTGGCCTGGTCGCCCTTCGTCGGCATGTTCATCGCCAGGGTGTCCAGGGGGCGCACCTTCCGTGAGTTCGTGATGGGGGTGCTGCTGGTCCCCACGGTGATCACGGTGGTGTGGATCGGCCTGTTCGGGGGCACGGCGCTCTACCACGAACTGTTTGGTGGCGGAGGCATCATCGCGGCGGTGGATCGCGAGGTCGCCACGGCGCTGTTCGCCACCATCGATGCCATGCGCCTGGGCATGGCGGGCGAACTGGTATCACTGGCCCTGGTGGTGCTGATCGCCACCTACCTGATCACCTCGGCCAACGCCGGCACCCTGGTGATCAATACCATTCTCTCCGGCGGCGACCCCGAGCCGCCGACCCTGCACCGTATCCTGTGGGGGGTGCTGCTCGGCGTGCTGACCTCGGTGCTGCTGCTGGCGGGGGGCCTGGAGACCCTCCAGGCGGCGGTGATCATGGCGGCGCTGCCCTTCTCGGTGGTGATCATGCTGATGATCGGCGGCCTGCTCAAGGCGCTGCACCGCGAGCGCTATGCGGCGCGTACCGGTGACCGCGCGGAAGCCCCGCGCGAGCCCTGGGTCGACCTGGAGGATGCCGGTGTCGAACCGGTACCGGTGTCCGGTGACGAGGCACACAAGCCGCACTGACTGGGTGACACTGTCCTTGATGACGAGGGGTGATGTCGCCTTTCTGCAAGGAGGAGCAACGTAATGCCGTTGATCATGGGAATGAGTGTGCTGCTTACCTGCCAGTTCCTGGGCGAGGTGATCGCCAGGGGACTGACGCTGCCGATTCCGGGGCCGGTCATCGGCATGGTAATCCTGCTGATCGGGTTGATGGTGCGGGGCAAGGTGCCCAGGAGCCTGCGGCTCACCGGCGAGGGACTGCTTTGCTACCTGACGCTGCTGTTCGTGCCGGCGGGCGTGGGGTTGATGGTCCACTTCGCCCTGATCGGACGCGACCTGTGGCCGATCCTCGTCACCCTGGTGGTATCCACGGCGCTCACCCTGGCCACCACCGCCTGGGCACTGGATCGCCTCAACCGGCGGCGGGGAGGGCAGGGGCGATGAACCTGGCGAGCCTTGACCAGTTGTGGGTCTACCTCTCGGGCAACCCGCTGCTGTGGCTGCTGGGCACCCTGGTGGTGTTCGCCCTGGCGGTTCGCATCAACAAGGCGCTGGGGGGCACGCCCCTGGTGCATCCGGTGACGCTCTCCATCGCCATGCTGATCGGGCTGCTGCTGCTGGCGGACATGGACTACGCCACCTACTTCGAGGGGGCGCAGTTCATCCACTTCCTGCTGGGGCCGGCCACCGTAGCGCTGGCGATTCCCCTCTACGACCATCGGGAGCGGATCCGGCGCCTGCTGGTACCGTTGCTGCTGGCCTGCCTGGTCGGCATAGCGGTGGCGGTGACCAGCACCGTGGGGCTGTCGCTGGCGCTGGGGGCACGCCTCGAGACGGTGCTCTCCCTGGCGCCGCGCTCGGTGACCTCGCCCATCGCCATGGGCATCGCCGAGCAGATCGGCGGCATTCCGTCGCTCGCGGCGGGGCTGGTGCTGCTCACGGGCTCCATCGGCTGTGCCCTCTCGCCCTGGGTGTTCCGGCTGCTGAGGATCGAGGACCCGGCGGTCAAGGGCTTCGCGCTGGGTCTCTCGGCCCATGGCTTCGGTACCGCCCAGGCGTTCGCCCGTATCGGCGCGGTGGCGGGGGCCTTCTCGGGCCTCGCCATGGGGCTGACCGGCCTGCTGACGGCCTTCCTGCTGCCACTGATCACCCGCCTGCTGGGGCTGGGGGCCTGAAACGACGACGCCCCCGTGGGGGCGTCGTCGCTGGGTCGCTGTCTTCTCGCTCGGGTCGTCAGATCTCTTCCCAGAGCCGCTTGCGGAAGTCATGGGTGAGCTGGGTGGCCTGTTCCAACCGCTTCATCTGGGCGTCTCCTACCTCCTTGACCAGCTTCTCGTAGCATGCCTGCACCTCCTCGGGGGTGGTGGGCTGCTCGCCACCGAAGCACCGGGCCATGCGCTCGCCGCTCTCGGCGATCGCCCTGACGAACTGGGCCTCGAACTGCAGCGCCTCGGCGAGGCTCTCCATCCAGGCGAGCTGGGCCTTGGCCATGGGGTTGGCGCCCTTCATCCACTGCTGTTGCCACCAGTCGAACATCGGGTTGGTGAATACATTCTGGGCCATGATGACCTCCCGTTGAACGTCGTTTGGGCCGGTGTCGCCTCGGGCCGGGATGTGTGTCTAGAGTATAGGAGAGCCGTCCGTGATGGGCCCGGGTCGGTCATGGGTTGTTTGATTCACGTCACGGGAGAATGACGATGTGGAGTGTGGTCAAGTCGGTGCTGGCGGCCTTCTTCGGGGTACAGAAGGAGGTGCGACGGCGGGAGGACTTCGAGCAGGGACGCCCCCTGGTGTTCATCGTGGTGGGCATCCTGATGGCGTTGGTACTGGTGGTGGTGGTGGCCCTGGTGGCCATGGCCGTGGCCCGTTGAAACTGGCGTTGGCTGTGGCGGCGGCTGCGACAGTCGGTCGCGGACAGGCCGTCTACACTCTTTCATGAGAGGTCGCTGAACTTTTCCGACAAGCATCGCGTGGTTGCCGCCTGGCCGCGACGCGTGTGACGACAACAACAAGCAAGGAGGAGGCGCCGATGCGCACGTTCATCGTGTGGATGGTAGGTTGCCTGGTCGTCCCCCTGATGACGACGCTGGCCATGGCCAACGGCTGGAACATGCCGGTGGGCGTGACCGACGTGAGTCGCGAGGTCCACTCGCTGCACATGACCATCTTCTGGATCTGCGTGGTCATCGGTGTGGTGGTGTTCGGGGTGATGTTCTACTCCCTGTTCCGCTTCCGCCACTCCAAGGGGGCCAAGCCTGCCCATTTCCACGAGAACACCCTGGTGGAGGTGCTGTGGACGGCGGTGCCCCTGCTGATCCTGGTGGGCATGGCGGTGCCGGCCACCGCCACCCTCAAGAAGATGTACGACCCCTCCGACGCCGACCTCGACGTGATGATCACCGGCCAGCAGTGGCGCTGGCGCTACGAGTACCTGGGCGAGGATGTCGCCTTCACCTCCAACCTGGGCACCTCCCGCGAGGCGATCAGCGGCGCCGAGGAGCGCGGCGAGCACTACCTGCTGGAGGTCGACGAGCCGCTGGTACTGCCCGTCGGTCGCAAGGTGCGCTTCCTGCTGACCTCGGATGACGTCATCCACTCCTGGTGGGTGCCGGACCTCGCCGTCAAGCAGGACACCATCCCGGGGTTCGTCAACGAGAACTGGGCGCGCATCAACGAGCCGGGCATCTACCGCGGCCAGTGCGCCGAGCTGTGCGGCATGGATCACGGCTTCATGCCCATCGTGGTGCAGGCCATGGAGGGCGAGGCGTTCGACGCCTGGCTGGCCGAGCGCAAGGAGGCGGCGGCCCAGGAGGCCCAGGGCGTCGATCGCGAGTGGTCCATGGAGGAGCTGATGGCACGCGGGAAGCAGAGCTACGACGCCGTCTGTGCCTCCTGTCACCAGCCCGACGGCAGCGGCAACCCGCCGGCCTTCCCGGCGCTGGCCGGCAACCAGGCGCTGATGGATGACCGCGAGCGGCACATCGACGTCGTGGTCAACGGCGTGTCGGGCGCGGCCATGCCGGCCTTCCGCAGCACCCTGAACCCGGTGGAGATCGCCGCCGTGATCACCTACGAACGCAACGCCTGGGGCAACGACACCGGTGACCTGGTGCAGCCGGCGGAGATCGCCGAGCGGCTGGCCGACTAGGCCGGCCCTCGGGGCTTCCCCCGTCCCCAGCGACGACACAAGAACCGCGAAGATCAGGGAGATTGACCATGGCGCCGAAGTTGCCCTTGCATCACCCCGTCGAGCAGAGCTCCACCGCCAGTGCCGGCGGCCAGGCGAGTGCCCACGCCGCGCCGCCCCGCGGGCTGATGCGCTGGCTGCTCACCACCAATCACAAGGAGATCGGCAGCCTCTACCTGATCTTCTCGCTGACGATGTTCTTCATCGGCGGGATCTTCGCCCTGGTGGTGCGCGCCGAGCTGTTCCAGCCCGGGCTGCAGCTGGTGGTGCCGGAGTTCTTCAACCAGATGACCACCATGCACGGGCTGATCATGGTGTTCGGGGCGATCATGCCGGCCTTCGTGGGGCTGGCCAACTGGATGGTGCCGCTGCAGATCGGGGCGCCGGACATGGCCCTGCCGCGGCTCAACAACTTCAGCTTCTGGCTGCTGCCGGTGGCCTTCACCCTGCTGCTCAGCACCCTGCTGATGCCGGGAGGCGGGCCCAACTTCGGCTGGACCTTCTACGCGCCGCTCTCCACCACCTATGCGCCGCCGTCCACCACCTTCTTCATCCTCTCGCTGCACATCGCCGGTATCAGCTCGATCCTCGGCGCCATCAACATCATCGCCACCATCCTCAACCTGCGCGCCCCCGGCATGCGTCTGATGGACATGCCGCTGTTCTGCTGGACCTGGCTGATCACCGCTTTCCTGCTGATCGCGGTGATGCCGGTGCTGGCCGGGGCGGTCACCATGATGCTGATGGACATCAACTTCGGCACCAGCTTCTTCAACGCCGCCGGCGGCGGTGATCCGGTGCTGTTCCAGCACCTGTTCTGGTTCTTCGGGCACCCCGAGGTCTACATCATGATCCTGCCGGCCTTCGGCATCGTCTCGGCGATCATCCCGGCCTTCTCGCGCAAGCGCCTGTTCGGCTACGCCTCCATGGTCTATGCCACGGCAGCCATCGCCATCCTGTCGTTCCTGGTCTGGGCCCACCACATGTTCACCGTGGGGCTGCCGCTGGCCGCCGAGCTGTTCTTCATGTACACCACCATGCTGATCGCGGTGCCCACCGGGGTGAAGGTGTTCAACTGGATCGCCACCATGTTCCGTGGCTCGATCAGCTTCGAGCCGCCGATGCTGTTCGCGCTGGCCTTCGTGGTGCAGTTCACCATCGGTGGCTTCTCGGGGCTGATGCTGGCGATCTCGCCGGCCGACTTCCAGTACCACGACACCTACTTCGTGGTGGCGCACTTCCACTACGTGCTGGTGCCCGGCGCGCTCTTCGCGATCCTCGCCGCCGCCTACTACTGGCTGCCCAAGTGGACCGGCCACTACCCCAACGTGAAGCTGGCCCAGTGGCACTTCTGGCTCTCCGTGATCGGCGTCAACCTGACCTTCTTCCCCATGCACTTCTCGGGGCTGGCGGGGATGCCGCGCCGCATCCCCGACTACGCGCTGCAGTTCGCCGACTTCAACGTCGCCTCGAGCCTCGGCGCCTTCCTGTTCGGCGCCTCGCAGCTGCTCTTCGTGCTGCTGATCATCAAGTGCGTGCGCGGCGGCGAGAAGGCCCCGGCCAAGGCCTGGGAGGGCGCCGAGGACCTGGAGTGGAGCGTGCCGAGCCCGGCGCCGCTGCACACCTTCGAGCATCCGCCCACCTTCCGCCGCGAGGGCGAGTGAGGCCAGCGCCAGGAGGAGACCGCCATGTCCGATGTCCGGGAGCCCGCCAGCCGTCAGGGGGTGCGTCGCACCGTCGCCAAGACGCTGTTCGCCCTGGCCGGGATGTTCCTCTTCGCCTTCGCCCTGGTGCCCCTCTACGACGTCTTCTGCGAGGTGACCGGGCTCAACGGCAAGACCAGTGGCTCGGCCCAGGCCCTGGTGCACGAGGAGGTCGACGCCTCGCGCATGGTCACGGTGCAGTTCGTGACTCGGGGTAGTGCGGGTCTGCCGTGGAATCTGGAGGTCGAGACGCGCCAGATACGCGTCCACCCGGGGCAGAGCGCCGAGGTCGGCTTCGCCTTCCACAACACCGGGGACAGCGCCATCTGGGGGCGGGCGGTGCCCAGCGTGTCGCCGGCGCGCGCCAACCCGCACCTGCGCAAGCTGACCTGCTTCTGTTTTCAGGAGCAGCGCCTCGAGGCGGGTGAGAGGATGTCTGCGCCGCTGGTGTTCCAGCTGACCCGGGACCTGCCCGAGGACGTCAATACCGTAACCCTGGTCTACACCCTGTATCCGGTCACCCGTGACGAGGCGCCGCTTCAGGCGCGGGCGACTGCCGGCAAAGGAGATGAGGCATGAGTGGTGGCAGCTACTACGTCCCCGCAACCAGCAAGTGGCCGATACTGGGCTCGCTGGCGCTGGGGGCCATGATGATCGGCACCGGCATGGTGCTGGTGCACGGCAGCGGCAGCGCGCTGATGGGGCTCGGGATCCTGGCAGTGCTGGCGGTGATGGGCTTTTGGTTCCGCGACGTGGTGAAGGAGTCCCGAAGCGGCCTCTACGACGCCCAGATGGACCGCTCCTTCCGCCAGGGCATGGCCTGGTTCATCTTCTCGGAGGTGATGTTCTTCGCGGCCTTCTTCGGCGCGCTCTTCTACGTGCGTACCTTCGCGCTGCCATGGCTCGACGGCGAGGGGGCCAAGGGCGTGGCGGCGCTGCTGTGGCCGGAGTTCACCGCCAGCTGGCCGCTGCTGGAGCCGCCGGGCGACGTCGCCGGGCCGCGCGACACCTTCAGCCCCTGGCAGCTGCCGCTGGTCAACACCCTGATCCTGGTGGGCTCGAGCATCACCCTCACCGTGGCCCACGAGGGGCTCAAGGAGGGGATGCGCGACACCACCCGCAACTGGCTGCTGGTCACGGTGCTGCTGGGCTTCACCTTCATCGTCATCCAGGGGGTGGAGTACTACGAGGCTTACCACCACTACGGGATCACCCTGCAGGCGGGGATCTACGGGGCGACCTTCTTCCTGCTCACCGGCTTCCACGGTGCCCACGTGATCATCGGGGCCACCATCCTTACGGTGATGCTGATCCGTATCCTGCGCGGCCACTTCGCCCCCGAGCACCACTTCGGCTTCGAGGCGGCGGCCTGGTACTGGCACTTCGTGGATGTGGTGTGGATCGGGCTCTTCCTGTTCGTCTATGTCTTCTGAGACCGGGGCTTCAGAGAAAAACAATCAGGCCAGGTTGCCGGCATAGAAGCCGTAGAGGAGCAGGGCGAGCAGGGTGGCCGCCAGTGCCACCCGCAGCTTGAGGGAGACGAGCAGGCGCCGCGAGGCGCCGCCGTCGCGCAGCAGGAAGCCGGCGCCGGCGGCGAGGCTCGTCAGCATGGCCAGGAACACTACAGCGATCAGGGTCTTGAGCAGCATGGCAACCACCTTGGGTATCACGACGTCTCAGCATGCCCGCCGCGGCCGGTGGCGGCAACGCCTGTGGTATGCGCTGTGGTCGCTGCTGGTGGTGCTGGGCCTGGCGCTTGGCCTGTGGCAGTGGGAGCGCGCCGCCGAGAAGCGTGCCTACCTGGCGCGCCTGGCCGACGCCCCGACCCTGACGGCCCCCCGCGAGGCGCCGCCCGAGGGCAGCCGGCTGACCCTCTCCGGCGAGTACCTGGCGGCGCACACCCTGTTCCTGGACAACCGCACCCATGACGGCCGCCTCGGGGTGGCCCCGCTGACCCCGCTGCGGGGCGACGACGGCCGGCTGTGGCTGGTCCAGCGTGGCTTCCTGGAGACCGGCACCAGCCGCGCCGACCCCGTCGTCGATACCCCGCAGGGGCGGGTGACCCTGCGCGGTCGCTGGCAGGTGGCCGGCGAGGGGCCGCCGCTGTTCGGACCCAATCGCGAGGGCGCGCGGCTGCAGCGCATCGCGCTGGAGGCCTGGCCGCTCGACTTCGCCCATGCCGGCTGGCTGCACCTGGAGGAAGGGCCCGGGGCGCTGCCTGCCTGGTGGACCCCCAACGTGCTGCCGCCTAGCCGTCATGTCGGCTATGCCATCCAGTGGTGGGGGCTCGCCCTGGCGGCCCTGGCGATGATGATCCTGGGTGGGCGCCACCTGGGTCATGACCACTCAGGTGACACCCGGAAGGAGGATCCTCGATGAGCGCTGCATCCCCCGTGTCCCGAGGGCGCCTGAAGCTGGCGGCCCTGCTGCTGTTCCTCTCGCTGCCGGTGCTGGTGGCCACCGGGATGGCGCTTACCCGGGTGGGGATCCCCGAGGGGCGCACCGCGCACGGCGAGCTGGGGCCCGGGGTGCCGAGCCTGGCGCAGTGGCCGCTGGAGGCCCCGGTCGACGAGGCGCTGGCCGGCGACTGGGTACTGGCCTTCGCCTGCCGCGAGCGTTGCGCCGAGCGTGGCGATCTCTGGTGGCGGCTGCACCGGGCCCTGGGGCGCGAGGCGCCCCGGGTCAGCCGGCTGCGGGTCGGGGGCAGCCAGGCAGCCCTGCCCGGCGAGGTGGTGGCGCAATGGCGCGAGCGGCCTGACTGGGCCGAGGGGGAGAGCCTGTGGCTGCTCGATCCCCGGGGGTTGCCGGTGTTGGGCTATGCGGCGGACGTCGACCCCTATGCGGTGAAGGATGACCTGGGAAGACTGCTGCGCATGAATCCGGAGGCGCCCTGGCAGGGCGGCCAGGAGCTGGCCGGGCGCTGAGGCCCGCGGGAGGGAGTGACGACGATGCACGAGCAACAGGGACGACTGGCGCTGCTCAAGGCCCTCAGCCTGGTGGGGGTGGCGGCCACGGTGCTGGTGATCCTGGTGGGCGCCTGGACGCGCCTGGTGGATGCCGGGCTCGGCTGCCCGGACTGGCCCGGCTGCTACGGTGCCCTGGTGGTGCCCGACGAGGCGCGCGCCCTGGCTCATAGCCCCGACACGCCGCTGGAGAGCGCCAAGGCGTGGATGGAGATGATCCACCGCTATGTGGCCTCGGCCCTGGGGCTGCTGGTGATCGCCCTGGTGGTACTGGGCCGGCCGCTGCGCCGCCGCCCTGACTACCCGTGGCGAGTGAGCCTGGGGCTGCTGGCGCTGATCCTGGTGCAGGGGGCCTTCGGGGCCTTCACCGTGACCCTCCAGCTGTGGCCCCAGGTGGTGACCCTGCACCTGCTCGGCGGGCTCTCGGTGATGCTCGCGTTCCTGTGGCTGCACCTGCGCCTGCGCCGCTGCGCCTCCGGGCGCCTGACCCTGGGGGGCGTGGCGCCGCCACGCCGCCGCCTGACCCCGCTGTGGGGCGTCGCCGCGGTCCTGCTGGTGACCCAGCTGGCGCTGGGGGGCTGGGTCTCGAGCAACTACGCCGGCATCGCCTGCCAGGGCTTCCCCACCTGCAACGGCGAGTGGTGGCCCGCCCTGGACTGGAGCGAGGGGTACCACCTGACCCAGGCGGTGGGGCCCAACTACCTGCATGGCCAGCTGCATGCCGAGGCGCGCGCCGCCATCCAGGTGGGCCACCGCCTGGGGGCCCTGGCGCTGGGAGTGGCATTGCTGGCGCTGGTGCTGAGCGCCTGGCGGGAGCGGGCCATGCGCCCCTGGCTGGCGGGCCTGGGGCTCGCCTATGGCATGCAGTTCCTGCTGGGGGTGGCCAACGTGCTGCTGTGGCTGCCGCTGTGGTTGGCCCTGCTGCACACCGCCGGTGCCGTGGCCCTGGTGCTCGGCCTGGCGCTCGCGGCCTGGGCATGGCGCGCCTTGCCGCCCCAGGCCGACACGATACGACAACCGACCGAGAAGGAGTGGGCCCATGTCTGAAGCGCTGACCGGCGAGATGCGAGTCGCCGAGCTCCCCGTCGTGGCACCGGCCGCCTGGGGCTGGCGAGACCTGGTGACCCTGGGCAAGCCGCGGGTGGTGGCGGTGATGCTGGTGTGTGCCCTGGTGGGGATGGCGCTGGCCACGCCGACCCTGCCTTCCCCCGCTGTGGTGCTCTTCGGCCTGCTGGGGATCGGCCTGGCGGCCAGCGGGGCGGCGGCCTTCAACCATGTGGTGGACCGGCGGCTGGATGCCATGATGCTGCGCACCTCGCGTCGTCCGCTGGCGGCCCAGCGCATGCCGAGTCCCATCGCCCTGGGTTGGGCCACGCTGCTCTCGGTGGCCGGCATCGGGCTGCTGCTGTGGCAGGTGAACGCCCTGACCGCCTGGCTCACCCTGGGGTCGCTGATCGGCTATGCGCTGGTCTACACCGCCTTCCTCAAGCACGCCACGCCCCAGAACATCGTGATCGGTGGGGTCGCGGGGGCGGCGCCGCCGCTGCTGGGCTGGACGGCGGTGACCGGCCAGGCCGGTCCCGAGCCGCTGCTGCTGGTGCTGATCATCTTCGCCTGGACCCCGCCGCACTTCTGGGCGCTGGCGCTGCACAAGCGCGACGAGTATGCCCGGGCCGGGGTGCCGATGCTGCCGGTGACCCACGGCGAGGCCTTCACCCGCCTGCAGGTATGGCTCTATGGCTGGCTCACCGTGGCGGTGACCCTGCTGCCCTTCGTGATCGGCATGAGCGGCGCCGTCTACCTGGTGGGGGTGATGGCGCTGAACCTGCGCTTCATGGTGTGGAACTTCCGGGTCTGGCGGGGGGCCGACCCGAGGGCCCCGCTGGCGGCCTTTTGGTTCTCGATCCGCTATATCCTGGGGTTGTTCGGCGTGTTGCTGCTGGACCACTACGCCCAGGCCTGGTCTCTGTGGGTGGCCCCGGTGCTGCCCTGAGCGAGAGAGGAGGGGAGTGCGAACGACACGGGCCCGGCGATTGCCGGGCCCGTGTCGTGGGTGGTACGGGGTCACCAGAGCAACTGGATCAACCCGTAGGCCATCAGCGTCACCAGCACGGTACTGATCAGGTTGAGAGCGAAGCCCGTGCGGATCATCGACTGGATCTTCATGTGGCCGCTGCCGAAGACGATGGCGTTCGGCGGGGTGGCCACCGGCATCATGAAGGCGCAGCTGGCGGCGATGGCGGCGGGCACGGTGATCAGCAGCGGCGAGATCTCCAGCGACAGGGCCAGGGCCCCCAGCAGGGGCAGGAAGGCCGCCGCGGTGGCGGTGTTGGAGGTGACCTCGGTGAGGAAGATGATCACCAGCACCACGACGCCGACCATGGCCAGCAGCGGCAGGGCACCGAAGACGCCTAGCTGTTCGGCGATCCACTCGGCCAGGCCGGTGCGGGTGATGGTGCCGGCGAGCGCCAGGCCGCCGCCGAACAGCAGCAGGATGCCCCAGGGCACCTGCTGGGCGTCCTCCCAGGCCAGCAGGCGCTGGCCCCGCGCCTGGCCGCTGGGCAGCAGGAAGAGCGCGATGCCGGCGGCGATGGCGACGCCGGTGTCGGTCAGCCAGCCAAGGCCCAGGTCGTTGAGCAGCGGGCGGGCGACCCAGGTCAGGGCGGCCAGGCCGAAGACCACCGCGACGCGTCGCTCCGGGGCGGTCATGGGGCCGAGTCGCGTGAGCTCGTCCACGACCAGGGTGCCGCTCTGCTCGGTGGCGTTCAGGGCGAAGCCGCGGCGCGTCAGCCACCACCAGGCGGCCACCATCATGGCGATGCTGATCGGCAGGCCTACCAGCATCCACTGGGCGAAGCCGAGGTCGATGCCGCGATCCTCGGCCAGGTAACCCGCCAGCAGGGCGTTGGGCGGGGTGCCGATCAGGGTGGCGACCCCGCCGATGCTGGCGGAGTAGGCGATGGCCAGTAACAGGGCGGTGGCGTAGCGCCTGAGCTCCTCGGGGTCACTGTCATCGAGCAGGCTGATCACCGACATGCCGATAGGCAGCATCATGATCGCTGTGGCGGTGTTGGAGACCCACATGCTGAGAAAGCCGGTGGCGACCATGAAGCCGGCGATCTGCCGGCGGGGCTGGTGACCGACCAGCCTCAGGACATGCAGGGCGAGGCGGCGATGCAGCTGCCAGCGTTGCATGGCGATGCCCAGCAGGAAGCCCCCCAGGAAGAGGTAGATGATGGGGTTGGCGTAGCTGCCGGTGGCTTCGCCCATGCTGCCGAGCCCGAGGGCGGGCACCAGGACCATGGGCAGCAGCGAGGTGGCGGGAATCGGGATCGCCTCGGTCGACCACCAGGTGGCCATCAGCAGCGCCATGCCCACGCAGGCCCAGGCCGCGGAGGTCATGCCGCCGGGGGGCGGCAGCAGCAGCGTGGCGGCGAGCAGCGCGGGGCCGAGCCACAGGCCGATGCGTGAGGCGAGGGTCGGTGACGAGGATTCGTCGCCGGGATGAGGGTCGGGGGTGGCCATGATCGCTCCTTGTCGTCGGGTGGCGGCATTCTAGTCCGCCCCCGGCCGCATGCAAGCGTCCGGCGTTGGGGTCACTCGCCATGTGCGGGTAGAATCGATGGCGACTCACTCCGACAAGGGGAATCCCCATGACGACCACCACTGCCGTGATCCTGGCAGGCCTTGGCCTGGTGATCATCGCCGGCCTCGGCGCCTACGCCTTCACCCTGTGGCGCGAGGTGCGCCGGCGCCAGCAGCGCCAGGAGGCGGAGCTGCGGCGCGCCCACGACAACTGCCTGGAGAACCTGGAGCTGGTCGCCTCGGCGCTGCTCCAGGAGCAGGTGGATGTCACCGAGGGGGCCTGGCGCTGCAAGGTGCTGCTCGAGATCCTCGACCCCCGCCTGATGGAGCGGGAGAGCTTCCGTCCCTTCGGCGAGGTGCATGCCTTGACCCGCCACCTGCATACCCACCAGGCGCGCCAGGCGCTCAGCCCCAAGGAGCGCTTCCGGGAGGACAAGGAGCGTCACGCGGTGGAGGAGGCGCACCGCCAGTCGGTGCTCGAGGCGGCACAGGCCGTGCTGGTGTTCCGCCGTGACTGGCCGGCCAGCCTCCATTGACCGGCAAACAGGTGCTTTATCGAACACTGTGCGCTTTCGCCACGCTTCTGCTAAATTGCTGACAGGCGATTGAAACCGCCGTCATGCTGCTGCAAGCTTGGCGGCGTGTCGTCAGGCACTCGGGCCATCACGGCCGGGGCCGCGACATGGTAGCCGCGACGTCCGAACGCGGCGCCCGATCGTCGGGATCATCTGGGAAGGCGGTAAGCGGTTGCCTGCCCTGGAGCGACTAAGAAAAGAAGAGAAGGAGTTTCACATGAAGAAGTCCACGACTGGCTTGCTGCTCGGTTCTGCTCTGGTGGTCGGCCTGGCCGGCTGTGCCACCCCTAATACCACCCCCTCCTCCGACAAGCCCTGGTACCAGCAACCGGTGACCTGCGGCGTCGCCGGCGCCCTGATTGGCGGCGGCATCGGCTACGCCACCAGCGGCGAGTCCGACGAGGAGACCGGCGCTGCCATCGGTGCCACCTCTGCGGCCGCCATCGGTGCGCTGCTGTGTGCCGACCGCTCTCCGGAGCCGCAGCCGGAACCCGAGCCGATGCCGGAACCCGAGCCGGAGCCGGAGCCCGAGTTCGAGACGGTGACCCTGCAGAGCGACGTCACCTTCGCCTTCGACTCCGCCGAGCTGCGTCCCGGCGCCGAGTACGAGCTCAACGAAGTGGCGGCGACCCTCAACAACAACCCCGAAGTCCGCGTGACCATCGCCGGTCACACCGACTCCATCGGCTCCAACGAGTACAACCTGGGCCTGTCCGAGCGTCGTGCGGAGTCCGTGCGTGACTACCTGGTCTCCCAGGGCGTCGCCGACGGCCGCATGCGTACCGTGGGTTATGGCGAGGAGCGTCCGGTCGCCACCAACGAGACCGACGAAGGCCGCGCCATGAACCGTCGCGTGGAGATCATGAGCCAGTAAGCCTGGTTCGATCGCGACGAGCCCGCTCGGGCTCGCCGGCAGGGGCGCCCTCGGGCGCCCCTGCTGCGTTATGGGGCGCCCCGGTTTCGTTCCGGTCGCTGGCGCCCGTTGCCCCGCTTTGCTATCGTGGCGCGTCATTCGGCGCGGCGCCCGATGCTCGCCGGTTCGGCCCTGACCTCCGGCTGCGCCGCCGGGTGTCACCGGCTCGCCATGTGCGCCTGTGCCATTCACTCCCGTTCATCGCGACATGTGGTCTTTCGTATGGGCCACCACTGCGCTAAAGGACCCCTTCATGCCTATCGTTACCCTGCCGGACGGCAGCCAGAGACGCTACGACGAACCGCTCACCGTGATGCAGCTGGCCGAGGACATCGGTCCCGGTCTCGCCAAGGCCTGCGTGGCCGGCAAGATCGACGGCGTGCTGGTGGACGCCGCCGATGTCATCGAGCGCGATGCCGAGGTCGCCATCCTCACCGCCAAGGATCCCGAAGGCCTGGAGGTGGTGCGCCACTCCTGTGCCCACCTGATCGGCCATGCCGTGAAGCAGCTCTATCCCGAGGCGAAGATGGCCATCGGCCCGGTCATCGAGGATGGCTTCTACTACGACATCGACTTCGGGCGTTCGGCGACGCCGGAGGACCTCGAGGCGATCGAGGCGCGCATGAAGGCGCTGATCGACAAAGGCTACGACGTGGTCCGCGAGTACGTCGACCGTGACAAGGCGATGCTCACCTTCCTGCATCGCGACGAGCCCTACAAGCAGGAGATTGTGCGGGAGATTCCGGAGGGCGAGACCATCCGGCTCTACCACCACGAAGAGTACATCGACATGTGTCGGGGGCCCCATGTGCCCAACACCCGGCACCTGAAGGCGTTCAAGCTGACCAAGCTGGCCGGTGCCTACTGGCGCGGTGACGCCGAGAAACCGATGTTGACCCGCATCTACGGCACCGCCTGGCCCGACAAGAAGCAGCTCAAGGCCTACCTGAAGCGCCTGGAGGAGGCCGAGAAGCGTGACCACCGCAAGCTGGCGCGCAAGATGGACCTCTTCCACCTCCAGGAGGAGGCGCCGGGGATGGTGTTCTGGCACCCCAACGGCTGGACCATGTACCAGGCCCTGGAGCAGTACATGCGCCGGGTGCAGGTGGAGAACGGTTACCAGGAGATTAAGACGCCCCAGGTGGTGGACCTCTCGCTGTGGAAGAAGTCCGGCCACTGGGGCCACTACAGCGAGCTGATGTTCACCACCGAGTCGGAGAAGCGCGACTACGCCATCAAGCCGATGAACTGTCCCTGTCACGTGCAGGTGTTCAACCAGGGGCTGAAGAGCTATCGCGATCTGCCCCTGCGCCTGGCGGAGTTCGGCAGCTGCCACCGCAACGAGCCCTCCGGCTCACTGCATGGCCTGATGCGGGTGCGCGGCTTCACCCAGGACGACGCCCACATCTTCTGTAGCGAGAAGCAGATCCAGTCCGAGGCCGAGGCGTTCATCGCCCTGACGCTGCAGGTCTACCGCGACCTCGGCTTCGAGGACGTGGAGCTCAAGCTCTCCACCCGCCCCGACGACTACATGGGCGAGCCCGCGCTGTGGGACCGCGCAGAGGCGGGCCTCGAGGCGGCGCTGAATGCCACCGGCCTCGACTGGGAACTGCAGCCGGGGGAGGGCGCCTTCTACGGCCCCAAGATCGAGTTCTCCCTGCGCGACTGCCTCAACCGCGTCTGGCAGTGCGGCACCCTGCAGCTCGACTTCAACCTGCCGGGTCGCCTCGGTGCCCAGTTCGTCGACGAGGATGGCGCCCGCAAGACGCCGGTGATGCTCCACCGGGCGATCCTCGGCTCCTTCGAGCGCTTCCTGGGCATCCTCATCGAGCACTACGCCGGGGCCATGCCGCTGTGGCTGGCACCGCAGCAGGCGGTGATCCTCAACATCACCGATGCCCAGCGCCACTACGTGCTGGATCTGGAGCGCCGGCTGCAGAAAATCGGCCTGCGCGTCAAGGCAGACTTGAGGAACGAGAAGATCGGCTTTAAAATCCGGGAGCATACGTTGCAGAAGGTTCCTTATCTCCTGGTCGTAGGAGATAAGGAAGTCGAGGCCGACTCGGTGGCCGTGCGCACGCGTACCGGTGAGGATCTAGGTACCCTGCGGGTCGATGACCTCATCGAGCGTCTCGGCACCGAACTCGGCCAACGACATCGTCAATCGTCTTAAGGAGACTGAGCGATCAAGCGAAGCAACCCAAGAGGGCGTGTCCAGGATAAGCGCCCCCCGATGAACGAGCGTATCACCGAGGATCAGGTTCGCCTGATTGACAGCGACGGCGAGCAGCTGGGCATAGTGCCCACCAGCGAAGCGCTGGAGCGCGCCGAAGCGGCCGGAATGGACCTCGTGCAGATTTCCAATGCCGATCCGATCGTCTGCAAGATCATGGATTACGGCAAGTTCGTCTTCGAGCAGAAGAAGCAGAAGGCTGCCCAGAAGAAGAAGACGAAGCAGATTCAGGTCAAGGAAGTGAAGTTCCGGCCTGGTACCGACGAGGGCGACTATCAGGTCAAGATGAAGAACCTGACGCGCTTCCTCGAGAACGGTGACAAGGGCAAGGTCACGCTGCGTTTCCGCGGCCGCGAGATGGCGCACCAGGACATCGGCCGCAAGCTGATGGAGCGTATCGCCGCCGATCTCGAGGACCTCGGGACCGTGGAGTCCTTCCCCAAGATGGAAGGGCGGCAGATGACCATGATCATCGCCCCCAAGAAGAAGCAGTAACCGGTACCGCCCGGCAAGCGGTACCCCGAAAAAGTGATCCGATGGCCGGTTCAACGGGCGCATGGCGGCTGCCAGGCGTCGGCCGCGGGTTTTCTCAAGAACCTCGAGCGGAGTTTTCCTCATGCCGAAGATCAAGAGCAACAGTGGCGCCGCCAAGCGCTTCAAGAAGACGGCCAACGGCTTCAAGCACAAGCAGTCGTTCCGTAGCCACATCCTGACCAAGAAGTCCACCAAGCGGAAGCGTCATCTGCGCGGCATGAAGCAGATCCACGACGCGGACAAGGCGCTCATCCAGCGGATGCTGCCCAACCTCTAACCTCTTGGAAGACCACACTTTACGTCAGGAGTAAGCCATGACTCGTGTCAAGCGGGGCGTCGTCGCCCGTCGCCGTCACAAGAAGATCCTCAAGCAGGCCAAGGGCTACTACGGTGCCCGCAGCCGCGTCTTTCGTGTCGCCAAGCAGGCGGTCATCAAGGCCGGTCAGTACGCCTACCGCGACCGTCGCCAGCGCAAGCGTCAGTTCCGCGCGCTGTGGATCCAGCGTATCAACGCCGGTGCTCGTCAGCACGGCCTCTCCTACAGCCGCTTCGTCGGCGGTCTGAAGAAGGCCGGCATCGAGATCGACCGCAAGGTCCTGGCGGACCTGGCCGTCAACGAGAAGGCCGCCTTCGCGGCCATCGTCGAGAAGGCCAAGGCTGCCCAGTAAGAGACAGCGTCACTTCCGGCCGGGCGGTATCCGCCGCTCGGCCGTCGACGTCGCAGGGGAAGAGCAGCCGCTCTTCCCCTGTTTTTTTAGCCCTGTGACTTACGTATCGAATTCGGAGCGCAACGGATGGACCACCTTCCTCAACTGGTCAGCGAGGCCCGCCAGGCGATCCAGGCCGCCGAGACCATTCCGGCCCTGGAGGAGCTGCGCGTGCGCTACCTCGGCAAGAAGGGCGAGATCACCGCGCAGCTCAAGGGGCTGGGCAAGCTGCCCGCCGCCGAGCGACCGGCCGCCGGCGAACGCATCAACCAGGCCAAGCAGGCCCTCACCGAGGAGCTGGAGGGGCGCAAGGCGATCCTCGAGAAGGCGGCCCTGGAGGCGCGCCTCGCCGCCGAGCGCATCGACGTGACCCTGCCCGGCCGTGGCCAGCCCAGCGGCGGCCTGCACCCGGTGACCCGCACCCTGGAGCGCATCGAGGGACTGTTCACGCGGATCGGCTACGACGTGGCGGTAGGACCCGAGATCGAGGATGACTACCACAACTTCGAGGCGCTCAACATCCCCGCCCACCATCCCGCGCGGGGCATGGCCGACACCTTCTACTTCGATGCCACCCGCCTGCTGCGCACCCACACCTCGCCGGTGCAGGTGCGCACCATGAAGGAGGCCGAGCCGCCGATCCGCATCGTCTGCCCGGGGCGCGTCTATCGCAGCGACTCGGACCTGACCCACACCCCGATGTTCCACCAGGTGGAGGGGCTGCTGGTGGACGAGGACATCAGCTTCGCCGACCTCAAGGGCACCATCGAGGACTTCCTCCACGCCTTCTTCGAGCGCGACGACCTGTCGGTGCGCTTCCGGCCCTCCTACTTCCCCTTCACCGAGCCCTCCGCCGAGGTCGACATCCAGTGCGTGATGTGCGCAGGCGACGGCTGTCGGGTCTGCGGCCACAGCGGCTGGCTGGAGGTGATGGGCTGCGGCATGGTGCACCCGGAGGTGTTCCGCCATTCCGGCATCGATGCCGAGCGCTACACCGGCTTCGCCTTCGGCATGGGCGCCGAGCGGTTGGCCATGCTGCGCTATGGGGTCAATGACCTGCGCCTGTTCTTCGACAACGACCTGCGCTTCCTGCGCCAGTTCGCCTGATCGACCACCGCAACGACGAACACAGCGATAGGAGTTGTCATGAAATTTTCCGAACAGTGGCTGCGCGAGTGGGTCTCCCCTCAGCTCGGGACCCAGGCGCTGGCCGACCAGATCACCATGGCCGGCCTCGAGGTGGACGCGGTAGCCCCCGTCGCCGCCGCCTTCGCGGGGGTGGTGGTGGCCGAGGTGCTGGAGCGCACCGCGCATCCCGATGCTGACAAGCTGAGCGTTTGCCGGGTCGACGACGGCAGCGGCGAGCCGGTGCAGGTGGTGTGCGGGGCGCCCAACGTGGCCGCAGGGCAGAAGGTGCCCTTCGCCCGGGTCGGCGCCGTGCTGCCCGGCGACTTCAAGATCAAGAAGGCCAAGCTGCGCGGCCAGGAATCCCGCGGCATGATCTGCTCCGCCTCGGAGCTCGGCCTGGAGGAGGAGACCTCGCCGGGGATCCTGGAGCTGCCCGGTTCGGCGCCGGTGGGCGAGGACTTCCGCGCCTGGCTGGGGCTCGACGACCACACCATCGAGGTGGACCTCACCCCCAACCGCGGCGACTGCCTGAGCCTCAAGGGGCTGGCCCGCGAGGTCGGCGTGCTCAACCGCCTGCCGGTGACGGGGCCGGAGACCGCCGCGGTGCCGGCGGCCCATGACGAGACCTTCCCGGTGCGCGTCGAGGATGGCGAGCGCTGCCCGCGCTATATCGGCCGGCTGATCCAGGGGGTCGACGTCGGCGCCGAGACGCCGCTGTGGATGGTGGAGCGCCTGCGCCGCGGCGGAGTGCGCAGCATCGACCCGGTGGTGGACGTCACCAACTACGTGATGCTGGAGCTGGGCCAGCCCCTCCACGCCTTCGACCGCGCCAACCTGCACGGCGCGGTGATCGTGCGCCTGGCCCGGGAAGGGGAGCGTCTGGTGCTCCTAGACGGCCAGGAGGTGAGCCTCGATGCCTCGACCCTGGTGATCGCCGACGAGCGGGGCCCCCTGGCCATCGCCGGCGTGATGGGTGGCGAGCACTCCGGCGTGAACGCCGAGACCCGCGACATCTTCCTGGAGTCGGCCTTCTTTACCCCCCTGGCGGTGGCCGGGCAGGCGCGCACCTACGGCCTGCATACCGACGCCTCCCACCGTTTCGAGCGCGGCGTGGACCCGCTGCTGGCCCGCGAGGCCGCCGAGCGGGCCACCGCCTTGCTGCTCGAGATCGTCGGCGGCGAGGCGGGTCCCCTGGTGGAGGTTGCGCATGCCGAGCACCTGCCGGCGGCGCGGCGCGTCACGCTGCGTGCCGCTCGCCTGGAGCAGGCGCTGGGCAAGGCGCTGCCCGCCGCCGAGGTCGGCGAGATCCTCGAGCGCCTGGGGCTGGCGGTCGAGGCCAACGAGGCGGGCTGGGAGGCGGCGATCCCCAGCTGGCGTTTCGACCTCGCCATCGAGGAGGACCTGATCGAGGAGGTGGCGCGCATCCATGGCTACAACCGCCTGCCGGTGCGCCGTCCCCAGGCGCGTCTCGGCCTGCGCCCGGACCACGAGGCGCGTACGCCGCTCGGGCGGCTACGTCGCCAGATGGTGGCGCGTGGCTACCAGGAGGCGGTGACCTACAGCTTCGTCGCGCCGGAGCTGCAGCAGGCGCTGCTCCCCGAGGCGGTGTCGCCGGTGCTGGCCAACCCGATCTCCAGCGACCTCTCGGTGATGCGCGCCAGCCTCTTCCCGGGGCTGGTGCGTGCCCTGCAGCACAACCTCAACCGCCAGCAGACCCGTGTGCGCCTGTTCGAGACCGGCCTGGTATTCCGCGGTGAGCTCGACGACCTGGCCCAGGTGGCGATGCTCGGCGCCCTGGCCTGTGGCGCCCGGGACCCCGAAGGCTGGGCGGCCGGCCGCGAGCGGGTCGATTTCTTCGACCTCAAGGGCGACCTGGAGAGCCTGCTGGCCATGGGCGGCGAGGCTGCTGCCTGGCGCTTCGAGCCGGCCCAGCATCCGGCCCTGCACCCGGGGCAGTGTGCCCGCCTGCTGCATCGCGGCGAGGAGGCCGGCTGGATCGGCACCCTGCACCCTGCGGTGCGCGCCGAGCTTGGCCTCAAGGTCGACGCCGTGCTGTTCGAGGTGCGTCTCGATGCCTTGACCCAGGGGCGGGTGCCGGCCTTCACCCCGCTGTCGCGCTACCCCGAGGTGCGCCGCGACCTCGCCTTCCTGGTCGACGAGGACTTGCCGGTACAGGCGCTGCTCGACACTCTGCGCGGCCAGGCCGGCGAGTGGCTCTCCGAGTGCCGCCTGTTCGATGTCTATCAGGGCAAGGGCGTACCCGAAGGACGCAAGAGCGTGGCCCTGGGCTTGACCTGGCAGCATCCATCGCGCACGCTTAATGACGAGGAAATCAATGAGTTGGTCGACGCCATCGTCAATGAGTCCCGTCAGCATCTGGGGGCCGAGCTGCGTGGCTGACCCGGCCGGGGGCGGGACGCTCCCGCGGGGTGTCGACCGGCTTGCCGAGCCGGAAGAGGGAGAGACGATGGGCGCACTGACCAAGGCGGAGCTCGCCGAGCACCTGCACGCGGAGCTTGGCCTCTCCAAGCGCGAGGCCAAGGCGATGGTGGAGGCCTTCTTCGAAGAGATCCGCGGCTGCCTGCGCGAGAACGAGCAGGTCAAGCTGTCGGGGTTCGGTAACTTCGACCTGCGCGACAAGCGCGAGCGGCCCGGCCGCAACCCCAAGACCGGCGAGGAGATCCCCATCTCCGCCCGCCGGGTGGTGACCTTCCGCCCCGGCCAGAAGCTGAAGAGCCGGGTGGAGGGGTACCAGGGCTAGCACCACAGAGCCCCGTCATTCTTGGTTCAGGGCATCTCTGAGCCGTCGCCGCGCAGCGTGCGTCCCATGCAGAAGGGCCACCCCCAGGGGTGGCCCTTCCGCGTGTCTGGCCCGCTGGCCGCCGATGGGGCCTGTCAGACCCCGCCGCCGTTCTCCAGTGCCCAGGTGATCACCACCTTGAGCACATAGCCCAGCATGCCGGCGCCCAGCACCACGAACAGCATGATGGTGCCGAAGCGACCGGCGTTGGACTTCTTCGCCAGGTCCCAGATGATGAAACACATGAACACGATCAGGCCGCCGATCATCAGCGGGGTGATCCACGCCTCGAAGGTCTGTTGCATGGGGTCTCCGTCAGGGGGTGTTTTCCCGACCATCATACTCGGGTATGAGGAGCGCCGCAGGCGTGCGGGCCTGCCGCACGGGTGCGACGAAATGTCCCGGGCTTGATCTGGGTCGAGATCCTCGCCCTGTCCTGGGGACCGCCCAGGAGGATGCGTGGGCGGCGCGAGACATGGTAATATCCGAGAAAATTTCTCAGGTAATACCGCGACATGCCCATGCTGAAGATCTTCGTTGGTACCATGTATGGCGGCGCGCTGGACGTCGCCGAGCAGGTCAAGCCGCTGTTCGAGGAGGCCGGTCACGAGGTGGCCATCCTCGAGAACCCCACCCTGGACGACCTCGACGCCGAGACCACCGATCTCGCGCTGTTCTGCGTCTCCACCACCGGCAGCGGCGACTATCCCGGGGCCTTCGCCCCCTTCGCCAACGCCATCGCCGAGAAGAGCCCCGGCCTCGGCTGGCTGCGTTACGGGCTGATCGCCCTGGGCGACAGTTCCTACGGCGAGACCTTCTGCGGTGCCGGGCGCCAGCTCGACGAGCTGCTGGCGGGGCAGGGCGCCACGCGCCTGGGCGAGCGCCTGGAGGTCGACGCCATGGAGACCTTCATGGCCGATGACGCCGCGCTGCCCTGGGTGGAGGAGTGGATCGACGCCCAGCAGCTCAAGGTGGCCTGAGATGGGAGCGTCCCCCACGCCGGAGCGCCTCAGCCTGGTGCTGGGGCTACTTCTGCTGATGCTCGCCACCATCCCCCGCTACCTGGTCGGCGGCCATGACAGCCGCCTGAACCTGATCCTGCTCGCCCTGGCGGTCGTGGCCGCGGTGGCCGTGGTCCAGTGGCGCCTGCTCGAGGCCGAGGCGCGGAAGCGCCTGCCGCGGCTGCTGGGCCGCCTGGGGGGCTGCCTGGCGGCCGGTCTTGCCGGCATGGGGCTCTACCATGCGCTGTTCACCGACTTCATCGGCTGGGAGCTGCTGATCGCCCACGGCGCCACCCTGGGGCTGCTGCTGCATGCCCTGTCGCTATGGGTCAAGGCGCCAGGCTAGGACAGGTTCAAGGAAGCAAGGACGCAAGGGGCAGGGCGTCCTCCCTCAGTTACAGGCTTTGATGCTTGATCATCCTGGCTTGCCCCTTGCCCCTTGCCCCTTGCCCCTTGCCCCTTCCTTCTATCCCAGCGTATAGCAGGGCTCGTACTCGCCGGAGAGCTTCATCCGCCCCTGGGCAACGAAGGAGTCGAGCAGGGCGTCCAGGCGCGCCATCAGCTCGGGTTCGGCGCTGAGCCGGAAGGGGCCATGCGCCTTGATGGCGCGGATGCCGTGCTCCTTGACGTTGCCGGCGACGATGCCGGAGAAGGCGCGGCGCAGGTTGGCCGCCAGCTCATGCACCGGCTGGTCGCGGTTGAGGGCCAGGCTGGCCATGGCCTCGTGGGTGGGCGCGAAGGGCGCCTGGAAGGGGCGGTCGATGGTCAGCCGCCAGTTGAAGTAGAAGGCATCCTGGCGGGCGCGGCGGTACTCGGCGACCTCGTCGACGCCCTTACGCATGGCGCGGGCGACCTCGGTGGGGTCATCGACGATGATGCGGTAGCGCCGGCGCGCCTCCTCGCCCAGGGTATAGGCGAGGAATTCGTCGATGCGCTGGAAGTACTCCGCGCTGCTGGCCGGGCCGGTGAAGATCACCGGCAGCGCCATGTCGGCGTTGTCCGGGTGCAGCAGGATCCCCAGCAGGTAGAGGATCTCCTCGGCGGTGCCCACGCCGCCGGGGAAGACGATGATGCCGTGGCCGAGACGCACGAAGGCCTCCAGGCGCTTCTCGATGTCCGGCATCACCACCAGCTCGTTGACGATGGGGTTGGGCGCTTCGGCGGCGATGATGCCGGGCTCCGAGACCCCCAGGTAGCGACCCTGGTGGCGGCGCTGCTTGGCGTGGGCGACGTTGGCGCCCTTCATGGGCCCCTTCATGGCGCCGGGGCCGCAGCCGGTGCAGATGTCCAGCTCGCGCAGCCCGAGGTGGTAGCCCACGTCCTTGCTGTAGTCGTACTCCTCCCGGGAGATGGAGTGGCCGCCCCAGCACACCACCAGGCTGGGGTCGACGCCGGGCTTGAGGGTGCCGGCCTTGCGCAGGATATGGAACACCGCGTTGGTGGTGCCCTCGCCGGTGGTCAGGTCGAAGCGCTGGTGGCCCTGGATCTCGTTGTAGACATAGACGATGTCGCGCAGCACCGCGGAGAGGTGCTCGCGGATGCCGCGGATCATCTTGCCGTCGACGAAGGCCTCGGCCGGGGCATTGGTCAGCTTGAGGCGGATGCCGCGGTCCTGGGGCACCACCTCGATGTCGAAGTCGGCGTAGGCCTCCATCAGCGCCAGGCCGTCGTCGGTAGGCGAGCCGCAGTTGAGCACCGCCAGGGCGCACTGGCGCAGCAGGTCGTGCAGGCCGGCGCGGGAGGTGTCGTGGAGGCGCGCCACCTCGTGCTGGGAGAGGATCTCGAGGCTGCCTTCCGGCGAGATGGTGCTGGAGATGGTGTCGGGCATGCGGGCATCCTTGTCGTGCGGTGACTTACCCGGCGATGCTATCACGCCGCCTCCTCCGGCGGTGATAGAATCCTCTCATTCCCAGGGCTATCGCAGATAGCCTGGCTGCTCGATAGCTCGGGGCTGATCTGGCGATAAGCCTACGAGGAGGCGCTGTAAATACCTCCCTGTACGCTACCTCGGCCGTCCCTGGTCCTCGGACCTCCTCTTCGGCTTATCCCCAGCGCCCCTTGGTTCGGTAACTGCGATAGCCCTGCTCTCATTCCCCGTCGTGTGGCCCGCCATGTTCAACGCGATCTACTTCCGTACCTTCATCACCCTGGTCGAGACCGGCAGCTTCACCCAGACCGCACGCCGCCTGGAGATGACCCAGCCCGGGGTGAGCCAGCACGTGCGCAAGCTGGAACGCTACCTGGACAAGCCGCTGCTGGAGCGCCACGGCCGCCGCTTCACCCTCACCGAGGCGGGGCGTCGTGCCTACGACTACGCGCTCAAGCTGTTCGCCGAGCACGAGCAGTTCCGTCACTCCCTGGACGCCGACTCCACCTACTCCGGGGACTGCCGCCTGGCCTCGCCCGGCAGCCTCGGGGTGATGCTCTATCCCTTCCTGCTGGGGCAGCAGCAGATGTACCCGGGGCTGACGGTGAGCTACAGCTTCGCCTTCAACCAGGAGATCACCCAGGACGTGCTGGCGGGGCGCTACGACCTGGGCATCGTCACCGAGCCGATCCGCCACCCGGACCTGGAGGTGGTGCCCTGGCATCGCGAGCCGCTCTGCCTGGTGGTGCCGGCGGACTTCGCCGGCACCGGGCTGTCCGAGCTGATGGGCATCGGCTTCATCAGCTACTTCGATGGGCTGAGCCATGCTAGTGCCCTGCTGCGGGGCAACTTCCCCCAGGAGTTCCGCTCCATGAGCCACTTCCGCCGCCAGGGCTTCACCAACGAGGTGGGCATGGTGCTGGATGCGGTGGCCCGGGGGCTGGGTTTCACCGTGGTGTCGCGCCCGGTGCTGGAGACCTCGCCCTGGCAGCGCCAGGTCAAGGCGCTGGAGCTGCCGGTGGCGGTGCACGAGACCCACTACTGCGTGACCCGGGCGGGCAGCGAGATGCCGCGTCGCTACGTGCGTCTACTGGAGGACTTCCGCGAGCAGCGCCGCCTGGCCCTTCACGGCTACGGCGATCCCCAGGAGATCCCGCCGCCTCGCGGCTGCGGGGTACCGGCGTCCGAGGGCGACGCGGCGGCGCCGACGACGTAAAACGACCAGGCCCCGCCGAAGCGGGGCCTGGTCGTGTCGGGCGGGCGTTACCTGCCGCTGCGAGGTCAGTCGCGTCCCTCAGTCGCGATACTCGTCGATGCTCGGGCAGGAGCAGATCAGCTGACGGTCGCCGAAGACGTTGTCGACCCGGTTGACCGCCGGCCAGTACTTGGCCGCCTTGACCGCCTCGGTGGGGAAGGCACCCAGCTCACGGGAGTAGGGGCGCTCCCAGCCGTCGTCCATCAGGTCGGCCATGGTGTGCGGGGCATTGACCAGCGGGTTGTCGTCGGCGGGCCATTCGCCGGCCTCGACCCGGGCGATCTCCTCGCGGATCGCGATCATGGCGTCGCAGAAGCGGTCGATCTCGTAGCGGGACTCCGACTCGGTGGGCTCGATCATCAGGGTGCCGGCGACCGGGAAGGACATGGTGGGAGCGTGGAAGCCGTAGTCCATCAGGCGCTTGGCGATATCCTCCTCGCTGATGCCGGAGGCGGCCTTGAGCGGGCGGATGTCGATGATGCACTCGTGGGCCACGGTGCCGTTCTCGCCCTTATAGAGCACCGGGTAGTGCTCGCCCAGGCGCCGGGCGATGTAGTTGGCGTTGAGGATCGCCAGCTCCGTGGCCTCGCGCAGGCCGCGGGCGCCCATCATCTTGATGTAGCCCCACGAGATCGGCAGGATCGAGGCGCTGCCGTAGGCCGCCGCCGAGACCGCGCCGCAGTCGTCGTTGACCCCCTCGATGGGGGTGACCACGTGGTTGGCCACGTAGGGGGCGAGGTGGGCCTTGACGCCGATCGGACCCATGCCCGGGCCGCCACCGCCATGGGGGATGCAGAAGGTCTTGTGCAGGTTGAGGTGGCTGACGTCGCCGCCGAAGTCGCCGGGGCGGGTCAGGCCCACCTGGGCGTTCATGTTGGCGCCATCCACGTAGACCTGGCCGCCGTGATCGTGGACGATCCGGCACACCTCGCGTACCCCGGCCTCGAAGACGCCGTGGGTGGAGGGATAGGTGATCATGATCGCCGAGAGCGCATCGGCATGCTGCTCCGCCTTGGCACGCAGGTCATCGATGTCGATGTTGCCGTTCTCGTCGCATTCCACCACCACGACCTTCATGCCCACCATGGCCGCCGAGGCGGGGTTGGTGCCGTGGGCGGAGCTCGGGATCAGGCAGACGTTGCGGTGGCCCTCGCCGTTGGCCGCCTGGTAGCGGCGGATGGCGACGAGGCCGAGATACTCGCCCTGGGCGCCGGAGTTGGGCTGCATGGAGATATGGTCGTAGCCGGTGATCTCCACCAGGAAGGCGGACAGCTCGTCGATCATCTGCTTGTAGCCGGCCACCTGGTCGCGGGGCACGAAGGGGTGCACCTCGGCGAACTCGGGCCAGGTGATGGGGATCATCTCGCTGGTGGCGTTGAGCTTCATGGTGCAGGAGCCCAGCGGGATCATGGCGTGGGCCAGCGACAGGTCCTTGTTCTCCAGGCGCTTGAGGTAGCGCAGCATCTCGGTCTCGCTGCGGTAGCGCTTGAAGGTCGGGTGGGTCAGGAAGTCGCTCTGGCGTCGGCAGGCGGCGGGGATGCCGCTCGCGCCCTCGGCCACCACGCGCTCGTCGAGCTCGCGCACCGAGAGGCCATGATCCTCGCCCAGCAGCACGTCGAACAGCACGTCGAGGTCATGGGCGGTGGTGGTCTCGTCCAGGCTGATGCCCACGTCGCCGCCGTCGAAGTAGCGCACGTTGATGGCGTGGGTGAGGGCGCGGCCATGGATCTTGCCGGCGTCCACGCCGGTCAGGCGCAGGGTGTCGAACCAGCTGTCGTGGGCCAGGGCGACGCCCTTCTCCTGAAGCCCGAGGGCCAGGATGGTGGTCAGGCGGTGGATGCGGCTGGCGATGGTGGTGAGCCCCTCGGCGCCGTGGTAGACGGCGTAGAAGCCGGCGATGTTGGCCAGCAGGGCCTGGGCGGTACAGATGTTGGAGGTCGCCTTCTCGCGGCGGATATGCTGCTCGCGGGTCTGCATCGCCATGCGCAGCGCCTGGCCGTCACGGCTGTCCTTGCTGACGCCGATGATCCGCCCGGGGATCGAGCGCTTGAGCTTGTCGGTGGTGGCGAAGTAGGCGGCATGCGGGCCGCCGAAGCCCATCGGCACGCCGAAGCGCTGGGTGGAGCCGACCACGATGTCGGCGCCCAGCGCGCCGGGCTCGGTCAGCAGCACCAGGCTCATGATGTCGGCGGCCACGCAGGTCATGATGCCGCGCTCGCGGGCATCGGCCAGCAGCGGGGCGAGGTCGCGGATGCGTCCGCTCTCGCCGGGGTACTGGAGCAGGGCACCGAAGGCCTCGATCTCAGCCAGCTGTTCGGCCGGGGCGACCACCAGCTCGAAGCCGAAGTAGGCGGCACGGGTGCGCACCACGTCCAGGGTCTGGGCCAGGACGTCATCGGCGACGAAGAAGACGTCGCTCTTGGCCTTCTTGTTGGCACGGCGGCACAGCGCCATGGCCTCGGCCGCGGCGGTGGCCTCGTCGAGCATCGAGGCGTTGGCCAGCTCCATGCCGGTGAGGTCCATCACCATCTGCTGGAAGTTGAGCAGGCCCTCGAGGCGGCCCTGGGAGATCTCCGGCTGATAGGGGGTGTAGGCGGTGTACCAGCCGGGGTTCTCCAGCACGTTACGCTGGATCACCGTGGGCAGGTGGGTGCCGTGGTAGCCCTGGCCCAGGTAGCTCTTGAAGGGGCGGTTCTGGGCCGCCAGGCGCCTGAGGTATTCGAGCGACTCGGCCTCGCTCTTGGGCGGGTCGAGGTCGAGCTCGCGGCCCAGCCGGATGTCGGCGGGGATGGTGCGCTCGAGCAGGGCATCCAGGCTCGGTTCGCCGAGCGCCTCGAGCATGGCCGTCACGTCCTCCTCGCGGGGGCCGTTGTGGCGTTGGATGAAGGCATCATGGGCGGCCAGGTCGGCCAGGCGGCGATTGTCGAGAGCCATGTCACACCCTGTCGATATCTAGGAAAAAACCGGTTGCGTCCTACGCGAAGTAGGCAGCACGCCTCGGCGGCCCCGTCCGTTCGGGCGGGGCCGGCTCAAGGGGCGTGGATCAGTCGTCGGCGCTGGCCACGGCCTGGTAGCCATCGGCGTCGAGCAGGTCGTCGAGCTGCGCGGCGTCCGCGACGCGGACCTTCATGATCCAGCCGTCCTCGTAGGGCGACTCGTTGAGGGTCTCGGGCGCATCCTCGAGGGCCTCGTTGACGGCGATGATCTCGCCGGCCACGGGCGCATAGAGGTCGGAGGCGGCCTTGACCGACTCGACCACGCCGAACTCCTCCTTCAACTCGAGGCTGCGACCGACCTCGGGCAGTTCGACGAAGACCACGTCGCCCAGCGCCTCCTGGGCGTGGTCGCTGATGCCGATGGTCACGGTGCCGTCGCCGTTGTCGAGGACCCACTCGTGGCTTTCGGCGTAACGCAGGTTCGCGGGAATAGAGCTCATCGAGATTTCCTATAAGAAAAGAGTTTCCGGGCAGGGCGAATGCTACCGCCATTGGCGGCGTTTGGCGAGCCCGTCGCCCGCCGCCGTGGCAGCGCGGCGATGGCTCGCCATTCAGAGTGGCCCGCCGCGTCCGAGGCGTCCAGTCCCCCGCGGCATTCTCCCCGGCGGATTGCGGTGCTTCAGGCGACGCCGGGACCGGTATGGCGGCGCGGAGGCTGCCGGGCAGGACGCGACGCGGTGAAGGCGCTATGCTGCTTCGGTGTGGCACGCCTCGCGCCCGGGCGAGTTTCGCATCGGAAACTCGGCTGTCCCTGGCAGGCAGCAGGGTTGAAGATGCGTCGTTCGTCTGGGTGGCCGCATGGCCATCGAATCCGCTATGTTACGCGGGCCTGTGCTGTGGTTCCTGCGTTCGTCTTGCCAGATCATGGTGGATCGTTCGGCAGACGCGACACTCGGCGGCCCGGCCGTCGCGGGGAGCCAGGGCGCACAACAACAAACCGCTTAGGGAGATTCACGTGGAAACCTTGAACAGTATCTTCGGCGCCATCAACGGCCTGGTATGGGGGCCGGTGATGCTCATCCTGCTGCTGGGGGTGGGCCTCTACCTGCAGGCCGGACTGAAGCTGATGCCGATCCGCAAGCTCGGCGAGGGCTTCAAGCTGATGTGGCAGGGCCGTGACGGCAAGCACACGCCGGATGGCAAGACCAAGGGCGACGATGACGGCGAGATCTCGCCCTTCAACGCCCTGATGACGGCGCTCTCCGCCACCATCGGCACCGGCAACATCGCCGGCGTGGCCACCGCCATTGCCCTGGGGGGGCCTGGCGCGGTGTTCTGGATGTGGATCACGGCCCTGGTGGGCATGGCCACCAAGTTCTCCGAGGCCGTGCTGGCGGTGCGCTACCGCGAGACCGACAGCACCGGCTACCACGTCGGCGGGCCGATGTTCTACATCAAGAACGGCCTGGGACGTAAGTGGCTGTGGCTGGGCGGCGCCTTCGCCTTCTTCGGGGCGGTGGCGGCCTTCGGGATCGGCAACACCGTGCAGTCCAACTCCGTGGCCGACGCCCTGGACAGCACCTTCGGGCTGCCCCACTGGGTGACCGGCGTGGTGATCATGGTGCTGGCCGGGGCGGTGATCCTGGGCGGCATCAAGCGTATCGCCAAGGTGGCGGGCAAGCTGGTGCCGATCATGGGTATCGCCTATGTGAGCGCCGGCCTGATCGTGCTGGCCATCAACGCCGGCCAGATCGGTGACGCCTTCGGCATGATCTTTTACTACGCCTTCAACCCCCATGCCGCGGTCGGTGGCTTCGCCGGTGCGGCGGTGATGGCGGCCATCCGCTTCGGCGTGGCGCGTGGGGTCTTCTCCAACGAGGCGGGCCTGGGCAGCGCGCCCATCGCCCACGCCGCGGCGCAGACCAAGAACCCGGTGCGTCAGGGCCTGATTGCCATGCTCGGCACCTTCATCGACACCATCATCGTCTGCTCCATCACCGCCCTGGTGATCCTCACCGCCGGCGTCTGGGAGACCGGCGAGGCGGGTGCCTCGCTCACCGCGCTCTCCTTCGACGCGGCGCTGCCGGGCATGGGTAACGAGGTGGTATCGCTGGCGCTGGCGGTGTTCGCCTTCACCACCATCCTGGGCTGGTCCTTCTACGGCGAGAAGTGCTTCCAGTTCCTGTTTGGTACCCGCTCCATCATGCTCTATCGGGTGCTGTTCGTGCTGGCGATCCCGCTGGGTGCCCTGGCCAACCTGGGCTTCATCTGGCTGATGGCCGACACCTTCAACGCCATGATGGCCATCCCCAACCTGATCGCCCTGGCGCTGCTTTCGCCGGTGGTGTTCAAGCTGGCCCGAGCCTACTTCAACGGTGAGGACGTGCTGCCGGGCGAGGAGCTGGATCACGACAAGTCGTGATGCTCCGCTCGCCATGACGGCCGAAGAGGCGCCCCGCGGGGCGCCTCTTCTCGTCTGGGCCCCTCAGGGCGCACGGCCAGAGGCCCATGCGGACGAGGCCGGTGTCATATCCTTAAATATACCGTTATCCTTCTCGTTAAAACCGACACAGGCATCGACTGGCGGAAACCGGAAAGGGATCAGCGCTCGGTCGACCGCCCCAGGAGCACCCGACGGAAGGTCAGGCTGATGCGCAGGCCCGGCAGCCGACGCGGCAGCAGGGCGTGCTGCAGGCGTGCCTGGACCCCAGGTCCCATCACCAGCAGGCTGCCATGGGGCAACCAGACATTGAACGCTGGCGCCTCGCGGTGGCGCCAGCGGAAGCGCAGCGGTCGCTCGGCGCCGAGACTCACCGCGGCGATCACGGGGTCCGGGCCGAGCTCGGGCTCGTCGTCGCTGTGCCAGCCCATGCGCTCCTCGCCATCGGCGTAGCGATTGAGCAGCACGCTGTTGAAGCCGGTGGCGATGCCGGCGTCGGCGAGCCGTGCCTCGAGGCGGCGGCGGAGCGCGACGATCGCCGGCTCCCATGGAGAGGGGGCGAAGGCGCGTCCCGAGTAGCGGTAGCGGGCCTCGGGGTCGCCCATCCACAGCTGGCGCCGCGGGATGGGGTGCTCGCGTCCATAGAGGCGCAGGGTGGGCCGCTCCCAGGCCAGCCCCCGGTCCAGGTGGTGGAGTAGGCGGTCGGCCTCGTCAGCGCTCAGCAGCGCCGGGATGAGCCACAGGGGCGGGTCGTCGAGCAGGGTCTCCAGCATGGGACGAGGATGCCACGCCCCGGGTCACCCTGCCAGCCACAGGCTGAGGCCGGCGAAGCCCAGGCCCAGCAGCCCGCCGGCCAGCACGTCGCTGGCATAGTGCAGCCCTAGGGCGACGCGGGAGAGGGCGATCAGCACGACCAGGGGCAGCAGCCAGGGTGCCAGCCAGGGCAGGTGGCTGGCTGTGAGCAGCAGGAACATCACCGCATGCATGGTGTGCCCACTGGGGAAACTGTAACGATCCCGGGCCGGCGCCTCGCGACTGACGTTGCCGACAAAGGTGATGAAGGGTCGCTCGCGGCACAGGCGGGTCTTGAGCAGGCGGTAGACGCCGATGGCGAGCAGGGCGGTGACAGCGTACTGCAGCAGGTATTGCCAGCCCCGTTCGGGCTGCAGCAGCGGCTGGGCGGCGATCAGCGCCACCCAGGCGGGCCAGTCGCCCAGGCCGCTGGCCAGGCGCAGGGTGGCGAGCCAGGGCCGATAGAGGTTGTAGCGCGCCAGGCGGCGGCACAGCTGCCACTCGATCAGGTCCAGGCGCTCAAACACGGCAGGGGGCAGGGCTCGCATGGCATCTCTCCCGGGCATCCTCGAGGGTGGCGATGAAGGTATCGGCGATGGCGGGCCAGCCAAGGCCCAGTGCCCGCTGGCGGGCGGCGCGGCCGATCCGGGCCCAGCGCGCCGGTTCCTGGCACAGCGCCACCGCGGCCTCGCGGAAGGCGTCGCTATCACCGGGCGGCAGGGCCAGGCCGTCGTGGCCAGGGTCGATGAGCTCGGCGCCGGCCGCATGGGCGAAGGCGATGGCCGCCAGGCCGCTGGCCATGGCCTCGGGCAGCACGTTACCCCAGGTCTCCGAGAGCGAGGGGAACAGGAAGAGGTCGGCGCTGGCGTAGTAGCGCGGCAGGTCCTCGGGCGTCACGAACCCGGGGAAGTGGGCGTCGGGCAGGCTGCGGGCCAGGGCCCGCCGGGAGGGCCCATCGCCGACGATCACCAGGCGCAGATCGGGGCGCGCGGCGCGCATCGCCAGGCAGGTGTCGCGGAGCAGGTCGAGGTTCTTCTCTGGGGCCAGGCGGCCGACGTAGAGGGCGATGGGGGTGTGGGGATCGGCGCCCAGCTCACGGCGCAGCGCCTCGTCCCGCCGGTCGGGCGAGAAGCGCTCGGCGTCGATGCCGCGTGCCATGGTGCCAAGCCCCCGGAAGCCGCGTGCGGCGAGTCGGTCGGCCAGTGCCAGGGTGGGTACCAGGGTGGCCGCGCTGCGATTGTGGAAGGTTCGCAGGTGCCGCTCCACCAGCGGGGCGAGCCACGCCACGCCATAGTCGCGGCAGTAGTGGTCGAAGTTGGTGTGCCAGCCCGCCACCGTGGGCACCCCCAGGCGCCGGGCGATGCGTTGCGCGGACCAGCCCAGGGGGCCCTGGGTGGCCAGGTAGACCACGTCGGGCCGCGACACCTGCCACAGCCGTGCGATGCGCCGTCCGGCGGGTAGCCCGAGGCGCACCTGGCGATAGCCCGGCACGCCGAGCCCAGCCACCTGCAGCTCCTGCGCCACGCCGGCCGCCCTGGCGGGGATGGGCGGTCGGGGCCGGACCAGCTGCAGGTCATGGCCGCGGGCGACCAGCGCCTCGCTCAGTTGCCCCAGGGTATGGGCGACCCCGTTGATCTCGGGGGCCCAGGTCTCGCTGACCACACAGAGTCGCATCGTCATCCTCGTCGCCATCGGGGCTTCGCGCCCGGTAGCTCCTCAGGATGGGCAGGGGGGATGACCGGCAGGCGACCAACCCATGACGGTTCGGTGTCAACGCAGCACGCGGCGCGGGTCCACCGGCTTGCCGCCGTGGCGCAGGTCGAAGAGCAGGTCATGGCGCTGGGTGGCGTTGCTGTAGCCCACCTCGCAGAGGGGGGTGCCCCTTGTCACGGCGCTGCCGTCGGCGACCAGCAGCCTCTCGCAGAGGGCGTAGACGCTCTGCAGGTTGTCGGGGTGATGGACGATCACCACCTGGCCGAGCTGGCGCATGCTGCCGGCGAAGCGGACGTCGCCATCGGCCACCGCCCTGGCCCGAGCGCCCGCCTGGGTGGCCAGCAGCATCGGCTGCAGGGTGCCGCGGCTGTCGGTGCCGTAGGCGCGCACCACGCGATAGTCCTCCAGCGGCCAGGGCCAGCGCCGGGAGGAGGCGGGCAGGTCGCCGGGGTCGGGCCGGTTCGCCGAGGGGGAGGGGCGCGAGGTGGGGCGAGAGGCGCCGTCGGCCACGCTGCGCCGGGGCGAGGCGGACGGCGACCCGCCCAGGGGGACGCTGATCAGCTGGCCCACCGCCAGCCGGGTGGGGGTGACCCCGGGATTGGCCGCCTGCAGGCGCGAGGCGCGGGTCTTGAAGCGCCGCGCGATGCTGGAGTAGGTGTCGCCGGGGCGCACCTGGTAGCGGTAGGGGCCGCCGGAGGGGGCGCGCTCGCGGTGCGTGGGCATCAGCAGGAGCTGGCCCACGGCGAGGCGGCGAGCGTCCACCCCGGGGTTGAAGCGCTGCAGGCGCTCCAGCGGCACGCCGGCCTCGCGGGCCAGCTCGCCGAGGGTGTCGCCGCGCTGCACGACCACCCAGCCGCCGCTGCGTGCCGCCTGGGCGGCGTCACGGGTGGCGCGCTCCGTCGACGGGGAGGCGCAGCCGGCCAGCATCAGCAGCAGGCCGATCAAAAGCGCGAGAGTTGCTCGTCCTTCTGGTGCCACAGCGCGTTGATCCATGCGTGGAAGCGTTCCTTGTCGCCGGGGTTGTCCTGGTAGTCGCTGCCGGGCATCCACGCCTCCACCGGCAGTCGGCGGGCCCGCATCACGATGCGCCCCTCGCGCCCGCACAGGTAGCCCCAGAAGGTGGGGGCCGGATTGTCGTAGTGCAGGGTGACATCGAGGATGCCGGCGAGCTGGTCGCCGAGCAGGCCGAGGACCTGGGCGACCCCGCCGGCGCGGGGGCGCAGCAGGTGGTGGTAGGGCGAGGCCTGGGCGTCATGCTTGGCCGGGGTAAAGCGGGTGCCCTCCACGAAGTTGAAGATGGCGATAGGCACCTCCCGGGCGCGCTCGCACATGCGCTCGGTCGCCTCCTGGTCGCGGCGGGCGAGAGGGGGGTGGCGGGCGCGCTGCGCGGCGGTCATGCGGCGCATGAAGGGAAACTCCAGCGCCCACCAGGCGAGCCCCACGATGGGGATCCAGATCAGCTGGCGCTTGAGGAAGAAGCGCGGCATGGGGATGCGCCGGTGCAGGGCGAAGAACAGCACGAAGATGTCGGTCCAGCTGCGGTGGTTGGAGAGCACCAGCCAGCCCTGCCGGCGGGAGAGGCCCTCCGGCACCTCGATCTCCAGCTGTGGCCTGAGCCAGCGGCGCATCCACCACAGGTTGAGGCCGATCCAGTTGAGGGCGATGGCATTGAGCACCCGGAGCACCGCCAGGCGCGGGCGGTGCCCGGGGGTGACCAGCTTCACCAGCGTCATCGCCAGCAGGGGCAGGCCCCACACCAGGGTAGTCAGGGTGAGCAGCAGCAGGCTGACGATGCCCCTGAGGGTCGACATGCCGATCTCCATGGGTTGTCGAGGAAATGCCGGCAATGCTAAAGGATCGTCCGACGGCTGCCCAGCGGTGGCGGCCAACGCCCGGTGCCAACGCCGCCAGCCAGGCGGCGATCGCGAAGGCGCCAGGGAAGGCTATAAGGGGGCAAGGCCAGGGCTATGCCTCACTGGGCGTGCCCAGGGTGTCGACGATCACCTCGCGCAGCGCCAGGGCGGAGGTGGAGAGCTCACCCTGCACCAGGATGCCCACGTCGCGTTCGATCACCGGCCCCTCCAGGGGCAGGCAGCGGGCGCCCAGCTCCTCCATCTGGCGGCGACACAGCGAGGGCACAGCGCTCACCCCGAGGCCGCTGGCCACCATCCGCCCCACGGTGGCCAGCTGGTGGCTCTCGAAGGCGGTGGGCAGGCGCATGCCCTCGGCGGTCAGTTGCTGCTCCAGCAGGCGGCGTACCATGGAGGGGCGCTGCAGGGCGATGAAGTCGCGGGTCAGCAGGGTCGCCCAGGCGAGCCGGGCGTGCCCCGCCAGCAGCGAGTCCGGTGGCACCACGGCGACGAAGCAGTCGCGGAACAGCGGGGTGAAGGCCAGGCTGCCGCTGGCCTCGGGCTCGAAGGCGATGCCCAGCTCCACCTGGCGGTTGCGTACCATCTCGATCACCTGCTCGTTGATTACGTCGTGCACCGTGACGTTGATGCGCGGGTAGCGGCTGCGGAACGCCATCAGCGCCGGCGGCAGCAGGGTGCCGGCGAAGGAGGGCATGGCCGCGACCCCCAGGCGACCCATCTGCAGGGTGAAGCGCTGGCGCATCAGCTCCTCGGTGTTGTCCCACTCGGCCAGCAGCTGCTTGGCCAGCGGCACCAGCGACTCCCCTTCGGGGGTAAGGCGCACGCTGCGGGTGCTGCGTGTCAGCAGGCGGCCACCGAGGCTCTCCTCGAGCCCCTTGATGGCTAGGCTCAGCGCTGGCTGGGAGAGGTGCAGGTGTTCGCAGGCCTGGGTGAAGCTCAGGGTCCTGGCGACGGCGAGGAAGGCACGCAGCTGCTTGACGGTCATGATGCCTCCCGGCGACCTACGACGAAGGTGTAATTAATAAGTCTGCCCGATCAAACGATAAGAAAAACAAACTTAACAAATATATCGTGCGGGACAACACTGGGGCGACGTTACCACCTCGACCCGGTATCCTTTCCGGGGTATGCAGTCCCGAGACCTTCATCCACAAGAACACGAGGCGCCCTATGGCCGGATTCGACAAGCGCGTTAACTCCTACGAAGAGGCGATGGCAGGCATTGACAGCGGCATGACCGTCGCTGCCGGTGGCTTCGGCCTCTGCGGCATCCCCGAGAACCTGATCGCCGAGATCAAGCGGCTCGGGGTCAAGGATCTCACCGTCATCTCCAACAACTGCGGCGTGGACGGCTTCGGCCTGGGCCTGCTGCTGGAGGACAAGCAGATCTCGCGCATCTACGCCTCCTACGTGGGCGAGAACGCCCTCTTCGAGCAGCAGATGCTCAACGACGAGATCGAGGTGATCCTCACCCCCCAGGGCACCCTGGCCGAGAAGATGCGCGCCGGCGGCGCCGGGATCCCCGCCTTCTACACCGCCACCGGCTACGGCACGCCGATCGGCGAGGGCAAGGAGGTGCGCGAGTTCAACGGCCGCCACTACATCCTCGAGGAGGCGTTCCACGCCGACTTCGCCATCGTCAAGGGGTGGAAGGCCGACCGCTACGGCAACGTGATTTATCGCGACACCGCCCAGAACTTCAACCCGCTGGCGGCCACCTGCGGCAAGATCACCGTAGTGGAGGTCGAGGAGATCGTCGAGCCGGGCGAGCTCAAGCCGGACCAGATCCACACCCCGGGGATCTACGTCGATCGTATCATCCAGGGCTCCTTCGAGAAGCGCATCGAGAAGCGCACCGTGCGCGAGGCGTGATCCCCCCCGCGGCAAGCGTTTCTCAACGATCGTTTCTTACCGAACAAAGAGGCAACAAGATGGCACTGACTCGCGAACAGATGGCAATGCGCGTGGCGCGTGAGCTGGAAGACGGCTTCTACGTCAACCTCGGCATCGGCATTCCCACCCTGGTGGCCAACTACGTCCCCGACGGCATCGACGTCATGCTGCAATCCGAGAACGGTCTGTTGGGCATGGGGCGCTTCCCCACCGAGGCGGAGGTCGACCCGGACATGATCAACGCCGGCAAGCAGACCGTCACCGCTCGTCCCGGCGCGGCGATCTTCGACTCCGCGGAATCCTTCGCCATGATCCGCGGCGGCCACGTCGACCTGACCGTGCTGGGCGCCTTCGAGGTCGACCAGAACGGCAACATCGCCTCCTGGATGATTCCCGGCAAGCTGATCAAGGGCATGGGCGGTGCCATGGACCTGGTGGCCGGCGCGGAGAACATCATCTGCACCATGACCCACGCCTCCAAGCATGGCGAGTCCAAGCTGCTGGAGAGCTGCAACCTGCCGCTGACCGGCGCCGGCTGCATCAACCGGGTGCTGACCGACCTCGCCTACCTGGAGATCAAGGATGGCGCCTTCCACCTCAAGGAGCGCGCCCCGGGCGTCTCTGTCGAGGAGATCCGGACGCTGACCGCCGGCAAGCTGGTGGTGCCGGACCATGTGCCGGAGATGACCTTCGACTGAGTCTCGCGGCTCCCGCCATGGGACCCCGTGAACGCCAGCGGCCCGGACGACTGTCCGGGCCGCTGGCGTTTGGGGCCATCATCGAGCGACCCGCCACTTTGCCGCCTCGCGGCTGGCGATTCGCTGACCATCCGGCGCCAGGGCCTGCGGCATCGGGGGCGCACGGGGATGTTGCACAGCGTTATCCACAGATTCTGTGGATAGCGATCATGATAGCTCGCAGCGAGTGTGATGTGGCAGCAGCAGCTCCACCGCGCGCTCCTGGTTGGCGCTGACCGCCTTCTGCACCAGCGCCAGGCCGCCGGTCTCGATGCGGTGCTCGTCGCCCTCGGCGAAGGGCAGGCGTCGCGAGCCGGTCGGGTAGAAGCGGTAGTCGAGCAGGGGCGATACCGGGAAGAGGCCATGATGGCGGTCGTCGGTGCCGGCGAAGCCGGCTTGCTCGAGGCCCTCGTCGAGGCGCGTCAGGGCGTCGCCCAGACGCTGGCAGTCATAGCCCACGTGGTGCAGCCGTGGTCCGTTGACCGCCAGCAGCGCCGCCAGCGGGTGGGCCTGGTAGAGCGCCTGGTAGGTGGCCCAGTCGGGCATCGGCCAGGGGCGGCCGCGGCACAGCCGGTTGGGGCCGCGGTGGGCCGTCTCGCTGGCTTGGTTGACCAGCGCCTCGAGCCGCTCCCGCGGGGCCCTGGCCAGGGTGCCCAGCTGCAGTTCGGCCACCACCAGCCAGGGGCCCTCGTCGGGACCGGCCAGCAGGTTGACCAGCAGGCCACGGTCGGCCATAGCATGGCGGTGGCGGACGCGATAACCGAAGTGTTCTAGGGAGGGGAGCAGGGCATCCATGCCGTGATGGCGATGGTTGAGGGTCAGCAGCGCCAGGTACTCGGCGGGGGCGTCGACCGGCCATAGCCGCAGGCCGCCGATCTCCGGGTGCTGGTGAACGAAATCCAGCCACAGCTGCTGGATGAACTCTTCCCTCTGCATCGAACTTCCTTCCCTTGTCGTCGAGACTGGCGGGAAGTATAGGCAGCCTGGGCAGAGAGCCTTTCAACGCCACGACCACGCAGCCGGGCGGTCGGGATCAGTGGGGCTGGGCAGCGGCCATCAGGTCGTGGTCGCGCACATACTGGTCGAACTCGGAGAAGCCGCCGATGGGGGTGTCGTCGAGGAAC
Organism: Halomonas sp. PBN3; assembly: GCF_000475415.1. Classification (NCBI taxonomy): domain Bacteria; kingdom Pseudomonadati; phylum Pseudomonadota; class Gammaproteobacteria; order Oceanospirillales; family Halomonadaceae; genus Halomonas; species Halomonas sp. PBN3. Next base: position 75,896 of record NZ_AXCA01000185.1, read on the forward strand.
ACCTGGGGCACGGTGTGCACCGGCTTACCCACCTTGGCGGTGAGGTCGGCCTTGGTCAGCCCCTCGGTCGGCATGTCGACATAGCGAAAGCCGTCGATGGCGCCGGCGGCCTCGAGGCGTTGGGCGAGGTCCTTGGCGAAGACGCAGAAGGGGCAGCCGGGGCGGCCGTAGAGGGTCACGAACATGGGCTCTCCTTGCGCACGCGGCGCATGAAAATGGACGTGGGGCCTATTGTCGGTGATCCGCCGCCCTGAGGCCAATAGGGGCTGTCGAGGCCGGCCATTGGCAGGCGCTATCGCGTCGCCGGCGCAGCCCGGGTCAGGGCGCTGCGAGCTCGCCGGCGTCAGCGCGGCGCAACAGCTCGCCCAGTTCGGCATGGATGCCGGGGCTCGACACCAGCAGGTTGTGGCCGAAGAGCGCGGGGGGAATGCCCTTGGGGCAGGGGTAGAGGTGGCCGACCCGCGCGCCCGCCTCGGCGGCGATCAGCCAGCCGGCGGCGAAGTCCCAGGGCGAGACGCTCTCGTAGTAGGCATCCAGCCGCCCGCACGCTACGTCGCAGAGGTCGAGGGCCGCGGAGCCGTTGCGGCGCACGTCCTGGCAGTGGTCCAGCACGGCCGCCAGGCGGCGCAGCAGGGGCGGGCGGCTGTCGCGGCGATAGGGGAAGCCGGTGGCCACCAGGCTGCGCCCGAGCTCGCGGCGGCGGCTGGCATGGATCGGCGCGTCGTTGCACCAGGCGCCCTCGCCGCGGATCGCGGTGAAGGTCTCCTCAAGGAAGGGGGCGTGGACCACCCCGAGGCGGGTCTCACCATCCACCAGGAAGGCCATGGAGACCGCCACATGGTGCAGGCCGTGGGCGAAGTTGACGGTGCCGTCGATGGGGTCCACCACCCAGAGTGGCCCGCTGGCGGCCAGGTCGCCCTTGTCCGGGGCCAGCTCCTCGCTGAGGCGCGCCTCGCCGGGGAAGGCAGCCTCCAGCCGCTCGGCGATATGGCGGTCCACCGCCACGTCGATGTCGGTGACCAGCTCCTGCCCTCCCTTGTAGCGGCGGCCGAAGTCCTGGTGGCGGCGGGCGTGGCGGATCCGCTCGCCGGCCTCCCGCGCGATCTCGAGGACGATGGCGAGACGCTCGGTGTCGTTCATGGGCACTCTCCGGGGCGGTGGCTATGGCGACAGCCTAACAGCTCGGGCAGCGCTTCGGCAGGGCGGCTGGGCCCTCGCCGAGAGACTCCCTATACTGGCGCGATTCGTCGCCGAGGAGAGAGCCATGCATGCCCTGACGCCCGAGCAGTACCGTCGGCTGCGAGACCTGGCCCGCGCCTGGACTGCCGCCCACCAGCGCGAGGCCAAGGCCGCGCCCCACTTCAACCCGCGCCTGGCCGCCGATGCCCTCTGTTTCCAGTGCTACCGCCTGCCCGAGCATGGCGAGCAGCTGGTGGGGGCCCTGGTGACGCCGCTGTCGCTGTGGCTGGTGATGCTGCCCGCCGAGGAGGCGGCACCGGGTCCCGAGCCTGGCGCGCGGACCACCCTCACGCTGCCCTCCGGGCGCTACCCGCTGGAGGCCGTTGCCCTGGGCGATTCGCTCTCCTGCTGGCGCCTGGTGCTGCTGGATGACCTGGCCGACCTCGACAGCCGCCAGGCCGCCAGCCGCCTGGCCCAGCGGCTGATGGAGCGCGTCATGGCGCCGGCAGAGGAGGCGGCGTCTGGGCCGCCCGAGGGCGAGCCGGGCTGAGTCCGGCCGTCGCCGAGGTGGCGCGGGCGACCGCCTGCGCCTTATGCTGGGCGCGCGGTTGTCCCGTCAACGTGAATCGAACAAGGAGTCGTCCATGTCAGGTACCGTCACCCCCCGCGTCGCCCTCGTCACCGGCACCAGCAGCGGCATCGGCGAGGCAGTGGTGCGCCACTTCTGCTCGCTGGGCCACCAGGTGCTGGCCGTGGACTTCAACCCGGCAGGCCAGGAGGTCGCTGAGCAGGCGGGGGCCGCCTTCTTCCAGGCCGACCTGACCGACGGCGAGGCCTGCAAGGCGGCCGTGGCGGAGGCGGTCAAGCGCTTCGGCCGGGTGGATATCCTGGTCAACAACGCCGGCATCCAGCACGTCTCGCCCATCGAGGCGTTCCCCGAGGCGAAGTGGCGCCAGATCATCGACCTGATGCTGACCGCCCCCTTCCTGCTTACCCAGGCGGCCTGGCCCTCCATGCGCGAGAACGGCTGGGGGCGCATCGTCAACATCGCCTCGGTCCACGCCCAGGTGGCCTCGCCGGGCAAGTCGGCCTACATCAGCGCCAAGCACGGCATGATCGGCCTGACCAAGACCGCCGCGCTGGAGGGGGGCGCCCAGGGTATCACCGCCAACGCCATCTGCCCGGCCTACGTGAAGACGCCGCTGGTGGACAACCAGATCGCCGACCAGGCCAGGCTGCACAGCATGCAGGAGCAGGAGGTGATCGAGCAGATCATGCTCAAGAACGCCGCCGTCAAGCGTCTGATCGAGCCCGCCGAGGTGGCCGAGCTGGTGGCCTACCTCGCCTCCGACGCCGCCGGCGCCGTCACCGGCGCCAGCTGGAACATCGACCTGGGGTGGACGGCGCAGTAAGCGCCGTCGGCCAGCGGCACGCCACAGGGAGCCAGCGGCAAGGAACCCCTTGATGCCTCGCTCCTTGCCCCTTGTTCCTAGCGTCTCACCGGCCGCTTCTGCAGCTTGCGCTGCAGGGTGCGCCGGTGCATCCCCAGGGCGCGGGCGGTGGCCGAGATGTTGCCGTCGTGTTCCTGCAGCACCTTCTGGATATGCTCCCAGGCGATGCGGTTGATGGAGGGGGGCTGTTCGGCCACCTCGGTCTCCGGGTCGCCGGCATCCTTGTCGAAGGCGGCCAGCACCTCGTCGGCATCCGCCGGCTTGCACAGGTAGTTCACCGCGCCCAGCTTGATCGCCTCCACCGCGGTGGCGATGCTCGAGTAGCCGGTGAGGATCACCACGCGACACGCGGGCACCACCTCGAGCAGTTCGGGCAGCAGCTTGAGGCCGGACTCGTTCTCCAGCTTGAGGTCGAGGGTGGCCAGCGTCGGCCGGTGCTGGCGTGCCAGGGAGAGCGCCTCCTGGGCATCGCGCGCCACCACCACCTCGTAGCCGCGGCGCGTCATGGCGCGGTCGAGCACGTGGCAGAACATCTCGTCGTCATCGATGATCAGCAGGCGTTCGGGCGTCTCTTGCATGGGACTCTCGCACGGTTGGGGTTCAGTTGGCGGCGGCGCTGCGCGGCAGCACCACCTCGGTGAGGGTGCCGCCCTCCGGGTGATTGTAGAGGCTGACGCCGCCGCCGAAACGGTTGATGGTGGCGTGGGTCAGGAACAGCCCGATGCCCATGCCCTTGCTCTTGGTGGAGACGAAGGTCTCGCCGAGCTGGTCGGCGATGGAGAGGGCCACCCCGGGGCCGTGGTCGCGGATGTCGATCACCACCTCCTCGTCGTGCCAGTCCAGGCGGATGGCGATGTCGTCGGGGTTGGCGTCGGCGGCGTTGTTGAGCAGGTTGGTTAGCGCCTGCTCCAGCGTGGTGTCCACCGCCAGCCAGGGGCGGCCGCGGTGCTCGGCCACCTCCAGCCGGTGGCTGACGTCCGGACGCAGCACCAGCCAGCGCTGTACCAGGCCCGCCAGCCACACCTCGGCGTCCTCGATGCGCGGTTCGCCCATGCGCCGGCGGTCGGCGCTCTCCACCAGCTCCTGCAGGCGGCGCTTGCAGGTGTCGACCTGGCGGCGCAGCAGTTCGATGTCCTTCTGCAGCATGGGGTTTTCCGTGGCCTCCTCGCGCATCTCGGCGAGCAGCACCGCCATGGTGGAGAGCGGGGTGCCCAGCTCGTGGGCGGTGCCGGCGGCCTGGGTGGCCACCGCCAGCACCTGCTCGTTGCGCAGCGCCGCCTCGCGGGTGCGCGACAGGGCCTGCTCCCGGCTGCGTAGGGCGTGGGCCATCTTGTAGATGAAGAAGGTCACCAGCCCCGCGGAGAGGGCGAAGTTGAGCCACATGCCGAGCACGTGCAGGTTGAGCCCGGTGCTGCCGGCATGGCCGCCGGTGAGCTGGGGGACCGGCTGGTGGAAGGCGAGCAGGGTGCTGTAGCCGACCATGGAGGTGGCGGCGATGATCCAGGCGCAGCGCCAGGGCAGGGTGGCCGCGGCGATGGTCACCGGCACCAGGTAGTAGGTGATGAAGGGGTTGCTGGCGCCACCGGTGAAGTAGAACAGTAGCGTCAGCCCGGCGACGTCGGCCAGCAGGTGCAGCAGGTACTCGTCGTCGCTGACGGCGCGGTGGCGGCCCAGGCGCCACCAGGTGGCCAGGTTGATCAGCGCCATCGCCAGCACCACGCCGATCACCGCGGTGACCCGCAGCTGGAAGCCGAGCACCTCGACGCCGAAGATGATGGCGGCGAGGAAGCCGGTCCAGGTGATACCGCGCACGATGGTCAGGCGCACCAGGTTGCGGTTGGGGGTGGAGAGGGGCAGCGGCTGGGTGACTGGCATGGTGACTCCCGGTTCTGGACCTCCATCATAGCGCGACGCTGCCAGCCGTTGGGCGCGGCGGCCTACATTTCGGCCCCGCGAGGGCGTAGAATGCCGCCATCGCGCCATGCGGCCATCACTCACGCACCGCCCCGGTGCCACGACGACGAACCCCCATCGATGTCAGACGCCACCCTGGCCCGAGAAGTCGGGCTGAGAAGAACCTTCGCCATCATTTCGCACCCCGATGCGGGCAAGACCACCATCACCGAGAAGATGCTGCTGTTCGGGAACGCCATCCAGCTGGCCGGCTCGGTGAAGAGCAAGCGCGATGACCGCCACGCCACTTCCGACTGGATGAAGATGGAGCAGGAGCGCGGCATCTCGGTGACCACCTCGGTGATGCAGTTCCCCTACGGCGGACGCATCGTCAACCTGCTCGACACCCCCGGCCACGAGGACTTCTCCGAGGACACCTACCGCACCCTCACCGCGGTGGACTCGGCCCTGATGGTGATCGACGGCGCCAAGGGTGTCGAGGCGCGGACCATCAAGCTGATGGAAGTGTGCCGGCTGCGCACCACGCCGATCCTGACCTTCGTCAACAAGATGGACCGCGACATCCGCGATCCCATCGAGGTGATGGACGAGGTCGAGGAGGTGCTGAACATCCAGTGCGCGCCGATGACCTGGCCGATTGGCATGGGGCGCCACTTCAAGGGGGTCTACCACCTCTACAACGACGTGATCCACCTCTATACCCAGGGGCAGGGCAGCCGCATCCCGGATGATCGGCGCATCGAGGGGCTCGACAGCCCCGAGGTGGACGAGGTGCTGGGCGAGGAGCAGGCCGAGGAGCTGCGCATGGAGGTGGAGCTGGTGCGCGGCGCCTCCCACGCCTTCGACCACGACGCCTACCTGCGCGGCGAGCTGACCCCGGTCTACTTCGGTACCGCCATGGGCAACTTCGGCGTGCGCGAGATGCTCGACGGCTTCGTCGAGTATGCCCCGCCGCCCCAGCCCCGCGAGACCGACACCCGCACGGTGAAGGCCGATGACGACCGCTTCACCGGCTTCGTGTTCAAGATCCAGGCCAACATGGACCCCAACCACCGCGACCGCATCGCCTTCCTGCGGGTCTGCTCGGGCAAGTACGAGAAGAACATGAAGATGCGCCACGTGCGCATCGGCAAGGACGTCAAGATCGCCGACGCCCTCACCTTCATGGCCTCGGACCGCTCTCAGGTGGAGGAGGCGTGGCCCGGCGACATCATCGGCCTGCACAACCACGGCACCATCCAGATCGGCGATACCTTCACCCAGGGCGAGGACATGCGCTTCACCGGCATCCCTCACTTCGCCCCCGAGCTCTTCAAGCGCGTGCGCCTCAAGGACCCGCTAAAGATGAAGGCGCTGCAGAAGGGGCTGCAGCAGCTCTCCGAGGAGGGCGCCACCCAGGTCTTCATGCCGCTGGACAACAACGACCTGATCCTCGGCGCCGTGGGTACCCTGCAGTTCGACGTGGTCGCCCACCGCCTCAAGGAGGAGTACAAGGTCGAGGCGGTCTACGAGGGGGTGAACGTCTACACCGCCCGCTGGGTCTACTGCGACGACGCCAGGAAGCTCGAGGAGTTCAAGCGCAAGGCCAGTAACAACCTGGCCATCGACGGCGGCGGCTACCTGACCTACATCGCCCCCACGCGCGTGAACCTGCAGATGACCCAGGAGCGCTGGCCGGAGATTCGCTTCCAGCCTACCCGCGAGCACTGATAGCTTGGCGGTATGTCGCCGGATCGCTCGTGGCTGATCCGGCGGCGGGCTCTTCGAGGAGGCGCTGTGAACCCCTCCCTGGGCGCTACCGATGCCATCCCTGGCATAGGACCTCCTCTTCGGCCCGCCCCCGGCGCCCCTCGCTTTGAGCGCTTAGCAAGGCTGGTGTGCTTTCCTTGCTCCTTGCTCCTTGCTTCTTGTAGCTTGTGTCCATGCTGATCGACGCCCACTGCCATCTGGACTTCCCCGACTTCGATGCCGACCGCGAGGCGGTGTTCGAGCGGGCCAGGAGCGTGGGCGTCGCGCATTTCGTGGTGCCGGGCACGACCCGCCGGCGCTGGTCCGGCGTGCTGGCGCTGGCGGGGCGGGACGACGTCAGCGTCTGCCTGGGGCTGCACCCGTACTTCATGAAGGAGCACGCCGAGGGCGATATCGAGGCGCTGGTGCAGGCGCTCGACGAGCCCCCGGAGGCGCTTGCGCCGAGGGTGGTGGGAGTCGGTGAGTGCGGCATCGATGCCCGTTTCGGCGACACACTGGATGACCAGTGGCGCCTCTTCGACGCCCAGCTGCGGATCGCCAAGGCACGCAGGCTGCCGGTGGTGATCCACTGCGTGCGCGCCAACGACCGGGTCGCCAAGCGCCTGCGCCAGCTGGCGTTGCCCGCCGGTGGGCTGATTCACGCCTTCGCCGGCTCCCCGGAGCAGGCCGGCAAGTTCCTCGACCTCGGCTTCGTCGTCGGCCTGGGTGGGGCGGTGACCTTCGCACGGGCGAAGCGCCTGCACCGGGCGGTGACACACCTGCCCGATGACGGCTTTGTGCTGGAGACCGACAGCCCCGACATGCCCCTTGCCGGCCATCAGGGGGAGCGCAACGAGCCGGCCCGGGTGGCCGAGGTGTGTCGGGTCGTCGCCGAGCTACGTGGGCAGGCACCTGCGGCGGTGGCGGGGGCCAGCACCGCCACCGCCCGTCGGCTGTTCGGGCTCTGAAGGCGCTGGGGCTCAGGCGCCGCCGGCCAGGCTCTCGGGATCCAGGCGCTCGATGGGGTAGGGCAGCTTCAGCGGCTTGAGCCGCTGGCCCGACACCGTCAGCGGGCCGAGGTCCTCCTTGGTGCTCAGCACCGCCAGGATCTCCGCCTGGTCGTAGGCGTCGAGCTCGGCGGCGACCACCTCGCCGACCGCCTTGCCCTCGGCCGTCTCCACCGGGCTGCCTAGCGCGGGGAGCTCGCTTCCCTCCAGCTGGGCACGCGCCAGGCGGCGCTTCACCTGGCCCCGGAAGTGCGCACGCGCCACCACCTCCTGGCCGGTGTAGCAGCCCTTCTTGAAGCTGATGCCGCCCAGCGCCTCCCAGTTGAGCATCTGGGGCAGCAGGGCGTCGCGATGGGTCGGCGTGAGCCACGCCAGGCCCGCCTGGATGTCGTGGAGGGACCAGACGGCGTTGCCCACCGGCGTGGCCTGCTCGGCGAGGCGCGACCAGGCCTCGGCCGTCTTTGCCTCGGGAAGCAGGGCGAGCAGCCTTGGCCGCGGGCCGGGGTGGGCGAGCAGCTGGGCCTCGCCATCCCCGGCCTGGTGCCAGGGCGCCGGCGGGGCGATCGCCAGGCGCGCCTCCGCCACGGCCGCCGCCTCCTGGCCGATCAGGCCGATCAGCGCCAGGTCGTCGCGCGGGGTCAGCTCGACCTGGTAGAAGGGGGCGAACTTCTTCAGGTGCTCGGCCAGCGAGTCCACCAGCCCTCGGTGCAGCAGCAGCCGGTAGTGGCCCTCGGCGACGCGCAGCAGCTGGGCGTTGGCCAGCATGCGTCCCTTGGGGGTACAGAAGACGGTCAGGGGGGCCAGGTCGCCATCCACCAGGCCGAGCTGGGCGCTGGTCTGGCCCTGCAGGAAGCGCTCGGCGTCGGCGCCGACCACGTCGAGCACGCCCAGGTGCACCAGCGGCGTCACCACCGTGGCGTCCAGCGCCGTGCGCGCCGGCGCCGGAGTGTCGAACGCGATGCGGTCATCGGCCTCCTGCCGTCCGCCCAGGGCGGTGATCCAGTCTTGCATGGGGTGCCTCGTCGTCTTGGGGAACTCCCTTTCTTATGCGGGCGGAGATGCGACATTGCAACCGCTGTGTGCCCTGCGTGCCCATGCTAGACTCGGCCCTTCACCCATGCCAGGCAAGCGGGGAGTCGCGCGATGGCCAGTCAGTCATTGAGCTTCAAGGGCGTCACCGACGCCGACCAGGTCAACCGCATCACCACGGCGCTGATGATGCTCGACGGTGTCGACAGCGTGGAGGTGGGGCGCCACGGCGCCGAGGTGGAAGGGCGCGTGCGCCGCGAGGCGCTGGTCAAGGCGATCGAGGCCCTGGGGCTGCCGATCGAGGTCAAGTGAGCAGGGAAAATCCGCATGCAGAAGCGCATTGAGATCCAGAGCGTTCGCAACCATATCTACCGCCAGCGGGTCGAGCTGGACGGCTTCGAGGACCTCTTCGTCGACGTCCCCGAGGCCTACGGCGGCGAGGGTAGTGCCCCCGATCCCCATGACTATTTCGACCTCTCGCTGGGCGCCTGCAAGGCGATCACCTCGATGATGTACGCCCGGCGCAAGAAGTGGCCGCTGGAGGGCATCAGCGTCACGGTGCATCGCGACGACAGCGCGGAGCGCCACGGCACCTACCGCCTCGACGTGGCGATGACCTTTCACGGCATCAGCGACCCAGAGCAGGTCGCCCGCCTCGAGGAGATCAGCCACAAGTGCCCCATCCACCGGCTGATGACCAGCGCCACGGTGGAGGTGAGCACCCGCGCCGTGACCCCGGCCTGACCGGGAGCGTCCCCCTGCGGCGGCCCTCGGCGTTGCCGCCCCTGACCGGAGAGTAAGCGGAGAGCCCATGAGCAAGCCCTTTCGCCTCGCCTCGAAGTTCCAGCCCGCCGGCGACCAGCCGACGGCGATCGCGGGCCTGGTGAATGGCCTGGAGGCGGGCCTCGCCCACCAGACCCTGCTCGGCGTGACGGGCTCCGGAAAGACCTTCACCATGGCCAACGTGGTGGAGCGCCTGCAGCGCCCCACCATCGTCATGGCCCCCAACAAGACCCTGGCAGCGCAGCTCTACGGCGAATTCAAGGCGTTCTTCCCCGACAACGCCGTGGAGTACTTCGTCTCCTACTACGACTACTACCAGCCCGAGGCCTATGTGGCGTCGTCGGACACCTTCATCGAGAAGGACGCCTCCATCAACGACCACATCGAGCAGATGCGCCTCTCCGCCACCAAGGCGCTGCTGGAACGCCGCGACGCCCTGATCGTGGTCTCGGTGTCGGCGATCTATGGCCTGGGCGACCCCGACCAGTACCTGAAGATGCGCCTGCACTTCACCCGCGGCGAGCTGATCGACCAGCGCAAGTTCCTGCGCCGCCTGGCGGAGCTGCAGTACACCCGCAATGACATGGACTTCAAGCGCGGTACTTACCGGGTGCGCGGCGATGTCATCGACATCTTCCCGGCCGACGCCGAGGACGAGGCGGTGCGGGTGGAGCTGTTCGACGACGAGATCGACTCGATCCGGCTGTTCGACCCGCTCACCGGCGAGGTGCGAGGCGAGGTGCCGCGGATGACCGTCTACCCCAAGTCGCACTACGTGACGCCCCGGGAGACCATCCTTGGCGCCATCGACCAGATCAAGGCGGAGCTCGCCGAGCGGCTCGCCTGGCTCAGGCAGCACGAGCGGCTGGTGGAGGCCCAGCGCCTGGAGCAGCGCACCCTCTATGACATCGAGATGATGCTCGAGCTGGGCTACTGCAACGGCATCGAGAACTACTCCCGCTACCTCTCGGGGCGCCACCCCGGTGAGCCGCCGCCCACCTTCTTCGACTACCTGCCCGACGATGCGCTGCTGTTCATCGACGAGAGCCACGTCAGCGTTCCCCAGGTGGGGGGCATGTACAAGGGCGACCGCTCGCGCAAGGAGACCCTGGTGGAGTACGGCTTCCGGCTGCCCTCGGCGCTGGACAACCGCCCCATGAAGTTCGAGGAGTGGGAGGCGATCTGCCCCCAGACGATCTTCGTCTCGGCGACACCGGGCCCCTACGAGGCCGAGCATGCCGGCCAGGTGGTGGAGCAAGTGGTGCGTCCCACCGGCCTGCTCGACCCCGAGCTCGAGGTGCGCCCGGCCACCACCCAGGTGGACGACCTGCTCTCCGAGATCCGCCTGCGTGCCGAGGTCGGCGAGCGGGTGCTGGTCACCACCCTCACTAAGCGCATGGCGGAGGACCTCACCGAGTACCTGGACGAGCACGACGTGCGGGTGCGCTACCTGCACTCCGACATCGACACCGTGGAGCGGGTGGAGATCATCCGCGACCTGCGGCTGGGCAAGTTCGACGTGCTGGTGGGGATCAACCTGCTGCGCGAGGGGCTTGACATCCCCGAGGTCTCGCTGGTGGCGATCCTCGATGCCGACAAGGAGGGCTTCCTGCGCAACGAGCGCTCGTTGATCCAGACCATCGGCCGCGCCGCCCGCAACGCCCATGGCAAGGCGATCCTCTATGCCGACCGGGTCACCGACTCCATGCGCCGTGCCATGGAGGAGACCGAGCGCCGCCGCGCCAAACAGATTGCCTTCAACGAGGAGCACGGCATCACCCCGCAGACGGTGACCCGCTCGGTGGCGGACATCCTTGAGGCGGCTCAGACCCCGGGCAAGAAGGGCAAGGGGCGCCGCGGCGAGCGCAAGGTGGCCGAACCGGCCGGGGCCTACGCTCCCGCCGACCTCTCGCCCCAGGAGCTCGCACGCGAGCTGACCCGGGTCGAGGACGCCATGTTCGAGGCCGCCCAGAACCTCGAGTTCGAGGAGGCCGCGCGGCTGCGTGACCGGCTGCACGAGCTCAAGGAGCGACAACTGGCGCTGGGGGCGGTTTAGCCCGAGGGTGGTATGAGGACACCCAGATTTTATACCGTTATCTGGCTTCGCCAACACTCAGACGTAAGCCTTGGTGCGGCGCCGTGTCGGCAACGGAGCGGGTAGAGTATAATGCTCGCCGTTCGAACCCGCCATGCCGCCCCGGGGCCGTGCGGGCAAGCCGACCACGCCAAGGAGTCCCTTGCTGATGACCGTGATTCGCCAGGACGATCTGATCCAGAGCGTCGCCGATGCCCTGCAGTACATCTCCTACTACCACCCCAAGGACTTCATCGACGCCATGGCGGCGGCCTACGAGCGCGAGGAGAATCCCGCGGCCAAGGACGCCATCGCCCAGATCCTGATCAACTCGCGCATGTGCGCCATGGGCCACCGGCCGATCTGCCAGGACACCGGCATCGTCACCGTCTTCGTCCACGTGGGCATGAACGTCCAGTGGGACGCCGAGATGAGCCTGGACGACATGATCAACGAGGGCGTGCGCCGCGCCTACCAGCTGCCCGACAACGTGCTGCGTGCCTCGGTGCTGGCCGACCCTGACGGTGCCCGCAAGAACACCGGCGACAATACGCCGGCGATCATCCACCACAAGATCGTGCCCGGCGACACCGTCGAGGTGTTCGTGGCGGCCAAGGGGGGCGGCAGCGAGGCCAAGTCCAAGTTCGCCATGCTCAACCCCTCCGACAGCGTGGTCGACTGGGTGATGGAGCAGCTGCCCAAGATGGGGGCGGGCTGGTGTCCGCCCGGCATGCTGGGCATCGGCATCGGCGGCACCGCCGAGAAGGCCATGGAGATCGCCAAGGAGGCGCTGCTCGACCCCATCGACATCCAGGAGCTGCAGGCCCGTGGCGCCTCGAACCGCGCCGAGGAGCTGCGCCTGGAGCTCTACGACCGGGTCAACAAGAGCGGCATCGGCGCCCAGGGCCTGGGTGGCCTGACCACGGTGCTCGACATCAAGGTCAAGGACTACCCGACCCACGCCGCCAACAAGCCGGTGGCGATCATCCCCAACTGCGCCGCCACCCGCCACGCCCACTTCACCCTGGACGGCTCCGGCCCCGCGGCGCTGCCGGCACCCAGGCTCGAGGACTGGCCCGAGATCACCCGCGAGATGGGCGACAACGTCAAGCGCGTCGACCTCAACAGCATCACCCCCGAGGAGGTGCAGACCTGGCAGCCCGGCGACACCCTGCTGCTCAACGGCAAGCTGCTCACCGGTCGTGATGCCGCCCACAAGCGCATGGTGGACATGATCGCGAAAGGGGAGAGCCTCCCCGTCGATCTGAAGGGCCGCTTCATCTACTACGTGGGTCCGGTGGACCCGGTGGGTGACGAGGTGGTCGGCCCGGCCGGTCCCACCACCGCGACCCGCATGGACAAGTTCACCCGTACCATGCTGGAGGAGACCGGCCTGCTGGGCATGGTGGGTAAGGCCGAGCGCGGCCCGGCGGCCATCGAGGCGATCCGCGACAACAAGGCAGTCTACCTGATGGCGGTGGGCGGCTCCGCCTACCTGGTCGCCCAGGCGATCAAGAAGTCCCGCGTGGTGGGCTTCGAGGATCTGGGCATGGAGGCGATCTACGAGTTCGAGGTCGAGGACATGCCGGTGACCGTGGCGGTGGACAGCCAGGGCACCTCGGTGCACCAGACCGGTCCGGCCAAGTGGAAGGAGATCATCGCCGAGAGGGCGTGATCCCGTCGCTTCTGGCGCTACGGCGGCCCCGCCTCCTGGCGGGGCCGCTGCCGTTTGGGTATGCTGCAATACATTGTTTCTGCGGGGAGTGCACATGACCTCCTGGCTGATCGGCCTGGCCATCTTCGTCATCCACCTGCTGGGCGTGGTCTCGGCGGTGCTGGCGTTGATGTCGAGCCGGACCTCCCAGGGGGCGATCGCCTGGATCCTCTCCCTGGTCACGCTGCCCTATGTGGCGGTGCCGGCCTACTGGATCTTCGGCCGCCCGCGCTTCTACGGCTACGTCTCGGCCCGCGGCGAGCGCGACACCGTTCTGCGCCGGGTGCTGGCCCGCTATCGCAGCCGGGTGGACCCCTACCTGGCCGACATCCGTGACCCCGACGTGCGCGCCGTGGAGCAGCTCGCCCAGATGCCGATGACCAGCGGCAATCGCGCCGAGCTGCTGATCGACGGCCAGGCCACCTTCGACAGCATCTTCGCAGGCCTGGCACGCGCCGAGGAGTATGCCCTGGTGCAGTTCTTCATCGTGCGCAACGACGCCCTGGGCGCCGAGCTCAAGCGCCATCTGCAGCAGGCCGCCGAACGCGGGGTGCGGGTCTACTTCCTGTATGACGAGATCGGCAGCCACCAGCTCAACGGGGGCTACCTGCGCGACCTGGCCGAGGCCGGCATCGAGGTCAGCGCCTTCCGCTCCTCGCGGGGCTTCCGGCATCGCTTCCAGCTCAACTTCCGCAACCATCGCAAGGTGGTGGTGGTGGACGGCCGCGAGGGCTGGGTCGGCGGCTTCAACGTGGGGGTGGAGTACCTGGGGGAGCACCCCCGCCACGGCCCCTGGCGCGACACCCACCTCAAGCTGACCGGTCCCAGCGTGCTGGGCCTCCAGGAGGCCTTCTGGGAGGACTGGCACTGGGCCACCGGGGAGATGATCACCCTGGACTGGGTCCCCAGGGTGACCTGCGAGGAGTGCCACAAGGTGGTGATCGTGCCCTCCGGGCCGGCCGACCGCCAGGAGACCGCCAGCCTGCTGGTGCAGCACGCCATCCACAGCGCCCGCGAGCGCTTCTGGGTCACCAGTCCCTACTTCGTGCCCGACCAGGGGGTCCAGGATGCCCTGCGCCTGGCCGCCATGCGCGGCGTCGACGTGCGCATCATGATGCCCGAGCGCCCGGACCACCTGCTGGTGTTCCTCTCGGCCTTCTCCTTCCTGCCCGACATGCTGCGCGCCGGGGTCAAGGTCTACCGCTACCAGCCTGGCTTCCTGCACCAAAAGGTGATGCTGGTCGACCATGAGGCGGCCAGCGTCGGTACCGTCAACCTCGACAACCGCTCCTTCCGCCTCAACTTCGAGATCACCGCCTTCCTGCCCGACCGTGCCTTCGCCGCCGAGGTGCGGGTGATGCTGGAGCGCGACTTCGCCCGGTGCCGGCGCATCAGCCTGGAGGAGCTCACCTCGCGCCCGCTGTGGCGCAAGCTGGTCTCCCGGGCCGCCTACCTGCTGGCCCCGATTCAGTGATATATTAACGGCTTGCGATGACCGGCCTGGCCGGTCATTACGCCCACCACACGGATCGGGAGTCGCGGTGAACCTCGAGACCAAGTGGCTGGAGGACTTCGTTGCCCTGGCCAACACGCGCAGTTTTTCCGCCTCGGCGCGTCAGCGCCATGTCACCCAGCCGGCCTTCAGCCGCCGCATCCGCTCCCTGGAGCAGGCGGTGGGGGCGACCCTGGTGGACCGCTCCACCACCCCGGTGGGCCTGACCCCGGAGGGGCAGCTGTTCCTGGTCACCGCCCGCAACCTGGTGGAGCAGCTCAACGAGAGCCTCGGCCACCTGCGCGGCCTGGCGATGGCCAACGAGGCGCTGGATATCGTCGCCGCCCACTCCCTGGCGCTGAGCTTCTTCCCGCCCTGGATCTCGCGCTTGCAGCAGGGCGTCGGCGAGCTGCCCACCCGCCTGGTGGCGATGAACGTGGGCGAGGCGATCCACGTGCTGCGCGAGGGCAACTGCGACCTGATGCTCGCCTACCACGACTCCCACGCCACTATGCAGCTCGACTCCGAGGTCTTTCCCTCCTTCTCCATCGGCCAGGTGAAGATGGTCCCGGTGAGCCTGCCGGACGAGGAGGGCGAGCCACGCTTCGCGCTGGAGTCGGAGGATCCGGTCCCCTATCTCGCCTACACCCAGGGCGCCTTCCTGGGTCGCAGCGTGCGCATGCTGCTCAAGAACGACCCGCTGCGCCTGCGCCTGCGCACCGTCTACGAGACCGCCATGGCCGAGGGGCTCAAGGGCATGGTGATGCAGGGTATGGGCATGGCCTGGATCCCGGACTTCTGCATCCGCGAGGAGCTCCGCGATGGCCGCCTGGTACGCGCCGGGGCCGAGAAGTGGGACATCCCCCTGGAGATCCGTCTCTACCGCTGCTCCCTGGTCCACAAGCCCGGCGTCGAGAAGCTCTGGAAGCAGATGCAGAAGTTACCCCGCGACTTCCTCCAGGCCTGACCACCTTCTTCGCTCGCGACGGAAATCGCATCCTTTTCCTGAACTAGGTGCCGCCGAAGTCGGCGGGTAGCCCCAGGAAGTCCTGGATGATGAAGAAGTGGTCCTCGAAGAGGCTCTCCGGGTCGAGGTCCGCCAGGGCGACCCAGCGTGCATGGTCGCCCCCCTGTACCGGCTTGAGCCGCGGCAGCTGCTGCTCCGGGCGCAGGGCGAAGTAGAAGGCCTCCGCCAGGGTACGCCCCCGCCAGCTGCGGTGGGGCTCGTCGAACAGCCGCTGGCCCCGCAGCGACCCCTTCAGCACTGGCTCCGGCACCTTGAGGCGCACCCGCTCGCGAAGCTCCCGCAGGCAGGCATCCAGCAGCCGCTCATGGGGATTGATGAAGCCGCCGGGCAAGGCGTAGAGCCCCTTCCCCGGGGCGGCGGTGCGCCGCACCAGCAGCACGTGACCGGACTGCACCACCACGGCGTTGACGGTGACGAAGATGGGCGGGTAGGGGGCCTGGGCCCAGGCGCTGCGGTACTGGTCCAGCAGCCCCTGCTCCTCGATCAGCTGGCGATAGCCCTCGCCCTGGCAGAAGCCACGCAGGGTCTCCACCACGCCGGGCGGCAGGTCATGGGAGGCGCCGGTGCTCAGGTAGTCACCGGCCGAGGAAGCGGAGCGGAACAGCCGCTCGCGGATCTGGCTGGCCGAGATCCCCTCCACCAGCGGCACGCTGACCGACTCCCACTGCGGAAAGAGCGAAAGGTAGTAGCTCGACTGGCCGCGGCTTGCGCCGATCAGGCCGATGCGCGGCAGGCGCACGCCGAGGGGGCTGGCGATATCGCGCACCTTGCGCTGCACGTCGCGCACCCAGACGTCGTTGTTGTAGAGGGCGTCGAGCAGCGGCACCACGGCGAGGCGCGCGTTCTCCTCGTCGTCGAAGGCGCTGCGCAGCATCGCCTGGCGCTCGACGAAGCGCCAGGGGTTGCGCAGCGAGCGGGCCTGCCACGAGGAGCCCACCAGCACGATCACCTGTCGCGCGCGCTTGAGCGCCTCGTGGATCACCGCCAGGTGGCCCAGGTGGGGCGGCTGGAAGCGGCCGATGAAGACCAGGCAGTCGAAGTCCGGGGAGTCGGGGGCGTCCGGGCGCGGGGGCATGGGGTGACCTGCTGGGGAGTGGCCGGCCCATTATGGTAGCGCGCACAGGGGCTTGCAACGCAGATGGTGAGCCGAGAAGACGCCCGCGGCGGGCTTCGGTATGCTGTCGAAAACACAGGGAAGCGGGGAGCGCGATGTTCGATCCACGGAAACTCTCGCCGGCGCGGATCCGGGAGGAGATAGGGTTCTGGTGGCGGGTGCTGCACGGCGCCTTGCGTCTCTGGCTGGAGCGCAACGCCTTCAGCTACGCCGGGTCGCTGGCCTTCTATACCCTCTTCTCGCTGGCCCCCACGTTGATCATCGCGGTCACGGTGATCGGCCTGGTACTGGGGGAGGAGGCCGCCCACGGCCAGATCGTCGCCCAGCTGCAGGGTATCATGGGCCAGGACGCCGCCGCCGCCATCGAGGCCGCCGTCGCCCAGTCACGCATCGAGGAGTCCGGCCTGCTGCCCAGCCTGCTGGGCATCGGCGCCCTGGTGGTCGGTGCCACCACCGTCTTCGCCCAGATGCAGTTCTCCCTCAACACCCTGTGGGGCGTCACCGCCCGCCCCAGCGCCAACAGCGCCCTGGTGTTCGTCAAGAACCGCCTGCTCTCGCTCACCGTGGTGCTGGCCATCGGCTTCATCCTGCTGGTGTCGTTGGTGCTTGGGGTGATGCTGCGCGCCACCCTGCAGGCCGCCGACACCCTGCTGCCCTACGTCGGCCTGCTCACCACCGGGGCCGAGTTCCTGGTCTCGCTGGTGGTGATCGCCGCGCTCTTCGCCACCATCTTCAAAGTGCTGCCCGACGTGGTGCTGAGCTGGCGGGACGTGGCGGTGGGGGCCGTGGTCACCGCGCTGCTGTTCGCGGTGGGACGCTCGATGATCGCCCTCTACCTCTCGCACACCGCCACCGCCTCCACCTACGGGGCGGCGGGCTCGGTGGTGATGATCCTCCTCTGGGTCTACTACAGCTCGCTGATCCTGCTGTTCGGCGCGGCCTTCACCCGCTGCCACCTGGCCGAACGCGGCAAGCCGCTGGTGCCGCGCAACACCGCGGTGGTGGTGCACCGCGAGTTGCTCGAGGGTGACCATCACTCGCCGGCCGGCGCCGGGGCCGCGACGCCGAACGCCACCTCGCCCCGGCGCGATGGCGCCTAGGGCAGCGGCGGCGGCCACCAGCGCCTCCGCGACCGAGGCTGGCCGAGCGCGGTGGCGGCTGGTAGAAAGGGGGCGGCCATCGAGACAAGGAGTTCGCCATGGAGACGACCTGCGTGAAGGCCCTGGTGACCGGCAAGGTCCAGGGGGTCTGGTATCGCCGCGCCACCCAGGAGCAGGCGCTGAAGCACGGCCTCACCGGCCATGCCACCAACCTCCCCGACGGCCGCGTGGAGGTGCTGCTGTGCGGCCGCCGCGACGCCGTCAAGGAGGTCGCCGAGTGGCTGTGGAAGGGGCCGGAGAACGCCCGGGTCACTCACGTGGAGTTTGAGGTGCTCGACACCCACGCCCCGGACGACTTCCGCACCGGCTGAGCCTCAGGCGAGGACGTCGGCGATCCAGTCGCTGACCGCCTCGCCGTCTACCTCGAGGCACACCTCCACCGCCGGGGTGCGCGACCAGCGCGCCTCGATGAAGCCGCGCCCCTCGGGGGCGAAGATCGTCTGCCCCTCGGCATCGCCCTCGGTAGCCACGGTGAGGTGGCCCCGCGCCGTGGTGAAGAGCTCCGGGCGCAGCAACCACGCCAGGGCACAGCTGTCGTGGGGGCAGCAGCCGTCGATGCCCAGGAACTCGTGATAGAAGTCACGGTAGTAGGCGTAGCTGCCGGCCAGCACCTTGCCGAGCTCGCCCTGGCCCGCCTCGATGCGTGCCATGTGTGCCGGCGTCAGCACGCAGCGGTGGGTGACGTCGAGCCCCACCAGGGTCAGGGGCCAGCCGGCGGTCAGCACCCGCGACGCGGCGTCGGGGTCGTTGAACATGTTGGCCTCGGCCACCGGCGTCACGTTGCCTCCCTCACGGATCGAGCCCCCCATGATCACCACGCCCTTGACCCTGCCGATGATGTCGGGATCGAGCTGCAGCGCCGCGGCCAGGTTACCCACCGGGCCCACGGCCACCAGGGTCACCTCGCCGGGGCGTGCGTTGACGGTGTCGACGATGAACTGCGCCGCGCTGCGGGGATCGGCCTTTCCCTGGACCTCGGGCAAGGCGATATCGCCCAGGCCGTTGGCGCCATGGATATGCGCCGGCGGCGCGTGGCGTGCCTTGACCATCGGCGCCGCCGCACCCTGGGCCACCGGCACCTCACGGCGACCGGCCAACTGGGCCAGCAGCAGGGCGTTGCGGGTGGCGACCTCCACGTCGACGTTGCCGTAGGTGGTGGTCATGCCCAGCAGCTCGATCTCGGGATGGCGCAGGGCGATGGCGATGGCCTGGGCGTCGTCCACGCCCGGGTCGGTATCGAAGATGATGGAATGGGTCACGGCACTCTCCAGGGTCAGGGATCAGGGGGCAGGGCCAATGTCAGGGGGCTTCGGGGGTGATGGGCGCCTGGGGTGCGGCGGGGCCCTGGGTGAGGGCCCGCTCCACCTCGTCGAGGGTGGGGATGCTCTCCGCCGCGCCCTGGCGCTGCACCCCCAGGGCGGCGGCAGTGGCGGCGCGACGCAGGCACGCCTCGACGGGCAGGCCCGCCTGACAGGCCGCTAGGTAGTAGCCGATGAAGGTATCGCCGGCGGCGGTGGTGTCCACCGCCGCCACCGGGAGCGCCGGCTGGTGGCGGCGCTCGCCGGCGTGCTGGTGCCAGGCGCCTTCGGCGCCCAGGGTCAGCACCAGCTCCGTCTGCGGCAGGCGGGCGGCCAGGGCATCGAGCAGCGCCGCCGCCTCGGATTCCGGCGCCAGGCCGGCGAGCCGGGCCGCCTCGGGGCGATTGACGAAGAGCAGGGCGCAGCCCTCCAGCGGCAGGCTGGCCACGGCGGCGTCCATGGGGGCCGGGTTGAACGCCACCCTGAGGCCGCGCTCGGCGGCCAGGGGCAGCAGCGCCTCCAGCCCCGAGCACTCGTTCTGCAGCAGCAGCCAGTCGCCGGGCGTCGCCTCAGCCACCAGCGCGGCGAGGGCCTCGCGTGGTGTGGCGTGGTTGGCCCCCGGGTAGAGGGTGATGGCGTTCTCGCCGGCATCGTCGACCTGGATGATGGCGTGACCGCTGGGTGCCTCCACCAGGGTCACCCGGGCGACGTCGACCCCGGCCTCGGCCAGGGTGTCCCGGGCCCAGGCGTCCCGGTGGTTCAGCCGTCCCCAGTGACGAACCCGGCCGCCCGCGCGGGCCATGGCCAGCGACTGGTTGGCGCCCTTGCCGCCCAGGCCGACGCGATAGTCGCGGCTGGCCAGGGTCTCGCCGGGAGCGACCAGGTGGGGCACCCGATAGACATGGTCCAGGTTGATGGAGCCGTAGTTGTGCAGGAGCGGCGGCCCGTTATCGGCCATCGGCGGCATCTCCCCGGGCCGTCTGCAGCTCACCCAGGTTGTCGGCGGTCATGGCCACGATGGTTTGGCGCGCCTCCGGGGTGATCCAGGCGTTGTGGGGCGTGACGATCAGGTTGAGGGGCTCGCCGAGAGCATCGATCAGCGGATGGCCGTCCCGCGGTGGCTCCTCGGGCAGCACGTCCACGGCGAGCCCGCCCAGGCGCCCACCGCGCAGGGCGGAAAGCTCCGCCGCCTCGTCGATGATGCCGCCCCGGGCGCAGTTGACCAGCAGGGTGTCGGGCCTGAGCCGGGCCAGCAGCGCCTCGCCCACCAGGTGGTGGGTGGCCTCGTTGAGCGGGCAGTGCAGGCTGATGGCATCCACCTCCCCGGCCAGGTCGGCGAGGGCGGGGCGGCTGTCGTGGGCCTCGTTGCCGGGGCGGGCGGTGAAGGTCACCCGCATCCCGAAGGCCTCGGCGAGGCGCGCCACGCGTCCGCCTAGCTCGCCCTGGCCGACGACCGCCAGGTGCTTGCCCTCGAGCTGCAGGGTGCGGTGGTCCATCAGGCAGAAGAAGGGGCTCTCGCCCCAGCGTCCCTCCGCCACGTCGCGCTGGTAGCGCGGCAGCCGGTTGGCCAGGGCCAGCAGCAGCAGCAGGGTGTGCTGGGCGACGCTGGCGGTGCCGTAGCCGGTGACGTTCTTGACCGCGATGCCCAGCCGCCGGGCCGCCGCCATGTCGATGTTGTTGGTGCCGGTGGCCAGCACGCAGATCGCCTGGAGGCGGGGCAGGGCATCGAGGGTCTCGGCGTCCAGCACCACCTTGTTGACGATGGCGACGTCGGCGTCGGCCAGTCGCTCCCGGGCCTGGTGGCTGGTGCTCTGCTGATGCACTACCAGCTCGCTGACCCGGTCGCGTAGGGGGCCGAGGTCCACGTCGGGACCGAGGCTGGCGGCATCGAGGATGACGGCTTTCATCGCAGGTTCCTTGCTCTGTGTGGTGCGCCTTGCCGGGACTGGTAGGGGGCGCGCTATAATAGCGGGCTTTGGCAGGCTTGGAAGTCGCCACGGCCGGCCGCATATTGGTCACGTCGGGCCCGGCCCGACGCCGTCCTGATCTGGGTAATGACGATTTGGAGTGATCAAACCATGCCCATCTACGAATACGAGTGCAAGGCCTGCGGCCACCGCTTGGAGAAGCTCCAGAAGCTGAGCGCCGCGCCGCTGACCGACTGCCCCGCCTGCGAGGCCCCCGAACTCGGCCGCCTGGTCTCCGCCGCCGGATTCCGCCTGGCCGGTGGCGGCTGGTACGAGACCGACTTCAAGGCCGGCAACCGCAAGAACCTGGCCGGCGACGGCGGCAAGGGCGACGGCGGCAAGCCCGCCGATACGACCGGCGGCAAGAAGGATGGCGCGGCGGCCTGAGGGCCGCCGCCGACCCGCTACCGATTTCGATTCACACGACGCAACAGAACAGGACACACCATGCGCAGCCATTATTGCGGCCAGCTCAACGAGACCCTGGTGGACCAGACGGTCACCCTGTGCGGCTGGGTTCACCGCCGCCGTGACCACGGGGGCGTGATCTTCCTCGACATGCGCGATCGCGACGGCATCGCCCAGGTCGTGGTCGACCCCGATACCGCCGAGGCCTTCGCCAACGCCGACCGCGCGCGCAGCGAGTACGTGCTGCGCATCCAGGGTCGCATCCGGCTGCGTCCCGAGGGCACCCAGAACCCCAACATGCCCACCGGCATGATCGAGGTGCTGGCCAAGGAGGTCGAGGTCCTCAACACCGCCGCCACCCCGCCGTTCCAGCTCGACGAGCACGGCAAGGTGGGCGAGGAGGTGCGCCTCAAGCACCGCTACATCGACCTGCGCCGTCCCGAGATGATCGACAAGCTGCGCCTGCGCTCGCGCATCTCCCACAGCGTGCGCGCCTTCCTCGAGGGGCAGGGCTTCCTCGACATCGAGACCCCGATCCTGACCCGCGCCACCCCCGAGGGCGCCCGTGACTACCTGGTGCCCAGCCGCACCCATCCGGGCAGCTTCTTCGCGCTGCCCCAGTCGCCGCAGCTGTTCAAGCAGCTGCTGATGGTGGCCGGCTTCGACCGCTACTACCAGATCGCCAAGTGCTTCCGCGACGAGGACCTGCGCGCCGACCGCCAGCCGGAATTCACCCAGATCGATCTTGAGGCCTCCTTCGTCGAGGAGGAGGACATCATGGCGATCACCGAGGCGATGATCCGCCAGCTGTTCCAGGAGGTGCTTGCGGTCGAGCTGCCCGAGTTCCCGCGCATGACCTGGCACGAGGCGATGACCCGCTACGGCTCCGACAAGCCGGACCTGCGCATCCCGCTGGAGCTCACCGACGTCGACGACCTGATGCAGCAGGTCGACTTCAAGGTCTTCTCCGGGCCGGCCAGCGCCGACGACGGGCGCGTGGCGGCGCTGCGCGTGCCGGGCGGCGCCAAGCTCTCGCGCAAGGAGATCGACGACTACACCAAGTTCGTCGGCATCTACGGCGCCAAGGGCCTGGCCTGGATCAAGGTCAACGAGCGTGCCAAGGGCCTCGAGGGGCTGCAGTCGCCCATCGTCAAGTTCATGGAGAACGTGGTCGAGGAGCTGCTCGAGCGGGTGGGCGCCGAGGATGGCGACATCATCTTCTTCGGCGCCGACAAGGCGCGCATCGTCAACGAGGCGATTGGCGCGCTGCGCGTCCGGCTGGGCGAGGACCTCGACCTCTACACTCGGGAGTGGGCGCCGCTGTGGGTGGTGGACTTCCCGATGTTCGAGGCCGACGACGACGGTCGTCTGAGCCCGCTGCACCACCCCTTCACCTCGCCGGCGTGCAGCGTCGAGGCGCTCAAGGAGAACCCCGCCGAGGCGCTCTCGCGCGCCTACGACATGGTGCTCAACGGCACCGAGTTGGGCGGCGGCTCGATCCGTATTCATGACCAGGCGATGCAGCGCAGCGTGTTCGAGACCCTCGGCATCGGCGAGGAGGAGGCCCGCGAGAAGTTCGGCTTTCTGCTCGATGCCCTGCAGTACGGCGCGCCACCCCACGGTGGCCTGGCCTTCGGCCTCGACCGCCTGGTGATGCTGATGACCGGCGGGCGTACCATCCGCGAGGTGATCGCCTTCCCGAAGACCCAGAGCGCGGCTTGCCTGATGACCGACGCCCCCGGCGAGGTCAGCGGCGACCAGCTCAAGGAGCTTAGCATCCGCCTGCGCCAGAAGGCCAAGGTCGAGACCGCCGGCGAGTGACGCCGACCCCGACCCGATGCATCTCACCGGCGCCCCAGGGCGCCGGTGTCGTATCCTGTTTTCACTGAAGCGCTAGTGTTGTGGCTTCCCCCGGGGCTGATCCGGCGGCAAGCCCCGGGGCGCCGGACCGACGAGGAGGCGCTGTGAACCCATCCCTGGGCGCTACCGATGCCATCCCTGGCATAGGACCTCCTCTTCGGCTTGCCCCCGGCGCCCCTCTTCATAGTGGCCGCTTCGACTGACAGCGCTTGCGGATTAACGGAGGTAGCATGGCCGGCCATAGCAAGTGGTCCAATATCAAGCACCGCAAGGCGGCCCAGGACGCCAAGCGCGGCAAGATCTTCAACAAGCTGATCCGCGAGCTCACCGTGGCCGCGCGCCAGGGTGGCCCGGACACCGCGGACAACCCGCGCCTGCGCACCGCCGTGGACAAGGCGCTGGGCCAGAACATGCCCAAGGACACCGTGCAGCGCGCCATCGACCGCGGCGCCGGCAACGCCGACGGCGATGCCATGGAGGAGGGCGTCTACGAGGGCTACGGCCCGGAAGGGGTGGCGGTGATGGTGGAGTGCCTCACCGACAACCGCAATCGCACCGTCTCCGAGGTGCGACACGCCTTCAACAAGAGCGGCGGCAACCTCGGTACCACCGGCTCGGTGGCCTTCATGTTCCATCGCCAGGGTCGCCTGGCGCTCCCCGAGGGCGTCAGCGAGGAGGCGGTGATCGAGGCCACCCTGGAGGCGGAGCCCGAGGACATCGTCACCCTCGACGACGGCACCCTGGAGGTGGTCACCGCCCCCGACGCCTACCACGAGGTCAAGGAGGCCCTGGTGGCGGCGGGCATCGAGCCCGAGCGCAGCGAGCTGGGGCTCTTCCCCGAGACCACCACGCCCATCGAGGACGAGGAGCTGGCCCGCAAGGTGATCCGCCTGATCGACATGCTCGAGGACCTGGACGACGTCCAGAACGTCACCACCAACGCGGAGTTCGACGATGCCGTGCTCGACGCCATCGACTAGGACGTGGGCATGCTGATCCTTGGCATCGACCCCGGCTCGCGGATCACCGGCTATGGCGTGCTGGACGTCGCCACCGCCACGCCGCGCTATGTGGCCAGCGGCTGCATCCGCATCCGCGCCGAGGACCTGGCCCAGAGGCTGGCCCAGGTCTATGCGGGGGTGAGCGAGCTGATCGCCGTGCACCGTCCCGCGGAGTTCGCCATCGAGCAGGTGGTGATGTCGAAGAACGCCGACTCGGCCCTCAAGCTGGGCCAGGCGCGGGGCACCGCCATCGTCTGCGCGGCCAACCACGGCCTGCCGGTGAGCGAGTACGGCCCGCGCCAGATCAAGCAGGCGGTGACCGGCTCCGGGCGGGCCGACAAGGCCCAGGTGCAGCACATGGTCACGGCGATCCTGGGGCTCTCGGCGTCGCCACAGGCCGACGCCGCCGACGCCCTGGCCATCGCCCTGGCCCATGCCCACGCCCGCCGAGGCCTGCTCACCAGCGGCAGCTTCGGTGGCCACCAGAGCCGCCGCAAGGGGAGCTCCTGGCGCGATTTCCGCCCCTGATGGCGTCGCCTCACGGGGACACTTCGGGGTTCTCGAACGGCGTTCCCTCACACTGGCCAGCCCCGCGGCCGACCAGTATAGTGGCGGCATCGGCGGCGCCTGCCGCCCCCCCTGCTAGGCAAGGATACGGACTTCCCATGATCGGACGCCTGCGAGGCACGCTACTCGAGAAACAGCCCCCCTGGCTGGTGGTGGATGTGGCCGGGGTCGGCTACGAGCTCGAGGCCTCCATGACCACCCTGGTGGCCCTGCCCGCCGTCGGCGAGGCGGTCTCCCTGCATACCCACCTGACCGTGCGCGACGACGCCCACCTGCTCTACGGCTTCGCCCGCGAGCAGGAGCGCGCGCTGTTCCGTGCCCTGATCAAGGTCAATGGCGTGGGCCCCAAGCTGGCCCTGGCGATCCTCTCCGGCATGGACGAGGCGGCCTTCCAGCGCTGCGTGATGGAGGACGACGTCAAGGCGCTGACCCGCCTGCCCGGCGTCGGCAAGAAGACCGCCGAGCGCCTGATCATCGAGATGCGCGACCGCTTCCCCCACTGGGAGGCGCCGGAGCCGGCGCTGGCCGGGCTGGGGGCGGGTGGCGCCGCGACACCGCGCCAGGACCCGCTGGCCGACGCCGAGGCCGCCCTGGTGAGCCTCGGCTACAAGCCCGCCGAGGCGGCACGCATGCTGGCCGGGCTCGAGGAGGCGGGCAGCACCGAGGCGATGATCAAGGCGGCGCTGAGCCGCCGGATGGCGGGGTAGGGCGATGCTCGAGAACGATCGCCTGATCGCCGCCGATGCCCGCGAGGGCGAGGAGCCCGTGGATCGCGCCATCCGCCCCAAGCGGCTGTCCGACTACATCGGCCAGCCGCGGGTACGCGAGCAGCTGGAGATCTTCATCGGCGCCGCGCGCGGTCGTAGCGAGAGCCTCGACCACACCCTGGTGTTCGGCCCGCCCGGGCTCGGCAAGACCACCCTCGCCAACATCATCGCCGAAGAGATGAGCGTCGGGCTCAAGTCCACCTCCGGGCCGGTGCTCGAGCGTGCCGGCGACCTCGCCGCCATGCTCACCAACCTCGAACCCGGGGACGTGCTGTTCATCGACGAGATCCATCGCCTCTCGCCGGTGGTGGAGGAGGTCCTCTACCCGGCCATGGAGGACTTCCAGCTCGACATCGTGATCGGCGAGGGGCCGGCGGCGCGCTCCATCAAGCTCGACCTGCCGCCCTTCACCCTGGTCGGCGCCACCACCCGGGCGGGGCTGCTCACCTCGCCGCTGCGCGACCGCTTCGGGATCGTCCAGCGCCTGGAGTTCTATGCCATCGAGGAGCTCACCGAGATCGTCGCCCGCTCCGCGCGGCTGATGGGGGTCGAGGCCGACCCGGCCGGAGCGCTGGAGGTGGCGCGCCGCTCCCGGGGCACCCCGCGCATCGCCAACCGCCTGCTGCGGCGGGTGCGCGACTACGCCGAGGTGCGTGGCTCGGGGCGCATCGATGCCGCCATCGCCGATCGTGCCCTGGACATGCTCCACGTCGACCAGCACGGCCTGGACCACATGGACCGGCGCCTGCTGCTGGCGATGATCGAGAAGTTCGACGGTGGCCCGGTGGGGGTCGACTCCCTGGCCGCCGCCATCGGCGAGGAGCGCGACACCATCGAGGACGTCATCGAGCCCTACCTGATCCAGCAGGGGCTGATGATGCGCACCGCCCGCGGCCGGGTGGTGACCCGCCAGGCCTGGCAGCACTTCGGCCTGGCGCCGTCGGAGACCGCCGAGGACGCGGCGGGGGAGCGGCGCCCATGAGCGATTTCCGCCACCCGGTGCGGGTCTACATCGAGGACACCGATGCCGGCGGCATCGTCTACTACGTCAACTACCTCAAGTACATGGAGCGGGCCCGCAGCGAATGGCTGCGCGCGCAGGGGATCACCCAGCGCGAGCTGTTCGCGCAGGGCATCCAGCTGGTGGTGCACCGCCTGGAGTGTCGCTATGCCAAGCCCGCCCGGCTGGACGACGCGCTCGAGGTGAGCGCCGAGGTCCTGTCACGGGGTCGCGCCCGGCTGCAGTTCGGCCAGGTGGTGACCCGCCGCGGGGAACCCCTGTGCGAGGCCAGGGTCGACATCGCCTGTCTGGACGCCGAGCGCCTGCGCCCGCGCGCCTGGCCGGCGGCGCTCGCCGAGCGTCTGGCCACCCCTTCTGCCCAATCGCAAGCCTGACGAGGATGCCCGTGAACGACGCCATGTCCATTCCCCACCTGATCATGAACGCCAGCACCGTGGTGCAGCTGGTGATGCTGCTGCTGGTGCTGGGCTCGATCCTCTCCTGGGTCGTGATCTTCCAGCGCAGCTTCGTGATGCGCCGGGCGCGCAAGGCCCATCGCCGCTTTGAGGACCGCTTCTGGTCCGGGGTCGACCTCAACGAGCTCTATCGCGAGGTGCCCCCGGAGCAGGAGACCCAAGGGGGCGAGCACATCTTCCGCGCCGGCTTCCGCGAGTTCAATCGGCTGCTGGGCAAGACCCGCAGCCCCCAGGCGATCCTCGACGGCGTCCAGCGCAGCATGCGGGTGGCCTGGTCCCGGGAGGAGGAGCGCCTCAATCGCCACCTGGTGTTCCTGGCCACGGTCGCCTCGGCCAGCCCCTACATCGGCCTGTTCGGCACCGTCTGGGGCATCATGGGCTCCTTCCAGTCGCTCTCCATGGCCCAGCAGGCGACGCTGGCCACCGTGGCGCCGTGGATCGCCGAGGCGCTGATCGCCACCGCCATGGGGCTGTTCGCAGCGATCCCCGCGGTGATCTTCTACAACCGCCTCTCCTCGGAGTCCGGCCGCCTGCTCGGCAAGTACGAGGACTTCGCCGAGGAGTTTCACTCCATCCTGCACCGCAACCTGCAGGGCCGCGGCGACGCCGCCGGCGCCTGAGGGAGGTTTCGCCATGCACGGTCCCTTTCATCGCGGGGGTGGGCGCAAGCCCATGGGCGAGATCAACGTGGTGCCCTTCATCGACGTCATGCTGGTGCTGCTGGTGATCTTCATGATCACCGCCCCCATGCTGACCCAGGGGGTCCAGGTCGACCTGCCCCAGGTGACCTCGGAGCCCATCGACGTCGAGGAGCAGGAGGACCCGGTGATCGTCTCGGTGGATCGCGACGGACGCTTCTATCTGGAGCTCGGCAGCGATGACCCGCTGGAGCTTGGTCTCGACGAGCTCGCCGAGCGGGTGATCATCCTGCGCGAGCGCAACCCCGACACGCCGGTGATGGTGCGCGGCGACCGCAACGTGCCCTACGGCAAGGTGGTCAGCCTGATGGGCACGCTGCAGACCGCCGGGGTGGCCAACGTGGGCCTGATCTCCGAGCCGCCGAGCGGGGAGGAGTAGCGTCGCCATGGCCAGACGACACGAGCGGGTCGGCTACGGGCTGCCGGCGCTGCTGGCGGTCGGGCTCCACGCCCTGGTGCTGCTGGTCAGCGTGATCAGCCTGCCCGCCCGGGAGACCCCACCGGAGAGCGCCTCCATCGTCCAGGCGACCCTGGTCAGCACCGAGACCGTGACCGACCAGGCCCAGCGCGCCGAGGAGGCCCGCCAGCGTGCCATGGCCCGCCAGGCGGAGGAGGCCCGCCAGGCCGAGGAGCAGGCCCGCCAGGAGGCGGAGGCCGCCGCCCGTGAGGCCGAGCGCGAGGCGGCGGCCGAGGCGGAGGAGGCGTCGCGTCGCGCCGCCGAGGAGGCGGCGGCCGAGGCGGCCCGTCGCGCCGAGGAGGCCGAGGCCGAGGCTCGCCAGCGTGAGCAGGCCGAGGAGCAGCGCCAGGCCGCGGAAGCCGAGGCCGAACGTCGCCGCCAGGAGGAGGCCGAAGCCGAGCGTCGCCGCCAGGAGGAGGCCGAGGCGGAACGCCGCCGCCAGGAGGAGGCCGAAGCCGAACGCCGCCGCCAGGAGGAGGCCGAGGCGGAACGCCGCCGCCAGGAGGAAGCCGAAGCAGAGCGTCGCCGCCAGGAGGAGGCCGAGGCCGAGCGTCGCCGCCAGGAGGAAGCCGAGGCCGAGCGTCGCCGCCAGGAGGAGGCCGAAGCCGAGCGTCGCCGCCAGGAGGAGGCCGAGGCCGAACGCCGCCGCCAGGAGGAAGAGGAAGCGGCCCGGCTCGCCCGCGAGCAGGCCGAGGCCGAGATGCAGCGGCTGATCGAGGGCGCCGAGGAGCGTGTCGCCAATGCGCAGCAGGGTCAGCAGGCGGCCAACGACTTCATCGCCCTGGTCAGGCGTGCGGTGGAGCAGGCGTGGCGCATCCCGCCCAACGTCACCGCCGGCACCAGCGTCGAGATCGCGGTGCGCCTGGGTCCCTCCGGCGAGCTGTTCGCCGCCGAGGTGCGCCGTGCCAGCGGCGACGGTGCCTTCGACCGCTCCGCCCTGCAGGCCGTGGAGGCCGCCGCGCCGTTCGCCGAACTGCGACAGTTGCCAGCCGGCATCCAACGCGACTACCGTCAATTCAACCTGCGTTTCACACCGGGAGACGTCCGCTGATGAAAGCCATGATGACCGCCTGGCTGACCACCGCCCTGCTGCTGGCGAGCCAGCTTGCCCAGGCCAACCTGACCATCGAGATCACCCGCGGCAACGAGAGCGCGACCCCCATCGCCGTGGTGCCCTTCGCCGGCGGCGAGGGGCTGCCCGAGGATGTCGCCCAGGTGGTGCACGACGACCTCGCGCGCAGCGGCTACTTCGAGCCGCTGCCACGCCGCCAGATGATGGACCAGCCCAGCGAGAGCGAGCAGGTCCGCTTCGGCGACTGGCAGGCCCTCGACACCCGCTACCTGGTGGTGGGCAGCGCCGAACGCGACGGCGACGGCTACCGGCTGCGCTATGAGCTGCTCGACGTGAGCGGCGAGCAGCGCATGCTGGGTGAGGTGGTCACCGCCGATGCCGGCGGGCTGCGCGGCGCCGCCCACTACATCAGCGACCAGGTGTTCGAGGCGATCACCGACATCCGCGGCGCCTTCTCGACCCGCATCGCCTACGTCACCTCCCAGGGGGTGGGCGACGATATGCAGTTCGCCCTCTACGTGGCGGACGCCGACGGCCACAACAGCCAGCAGGTGCTGAGCTCGCGGGAGCCGATCCTCTCGCCTAGCTGGTCGCCGGATGGCGGCAAGCTCGCCTACGTCTCCTTCGAGACCGAGCGGCCGGCCATCTATGTGCAGGAGCTCGGCTCCGGCAAGCGGGCGCGGCTCACCGACTTCCAGGGCCTCAACAGCGCCCCGGCCTGGTCACCGGACGGCCGTCGGCTCGCCATGTCGCTCTCCAAAGATGGGCAGCCCGATATCTACGTGATGGATATCGCCTCGCGCAACCTGCAGCGCCTCACCCGCGACTCGGCCATCGACACCGAGCCTTCCTGGGCGCCGGACGGGCGCAGCCTGGTGTTCACCTCGGACCGCAGCGGTGGCCCCCAGCTCTACCGCCACGACCTCGCCAGCGGTGAGCAGAAGCGCCTCACCTTCACCGGCAACTACAATGCCCGCGGGCGCTTCTCGCCCGACGGCGAGTCGCTGTTCCTGATCCACCGTTCGGATCGCGGCTACCAGGTCGCGCGCCAGGACCTGGACAGCGGCCGCCTGGTCACGCTGAGCGATTCACGCTGGGACGAGTCGCCCAGTGTTGCCCCCAACGGCACCATGGTACTCTTCGCCACCCAGCAGGGTAACAGCGGGGTGCTGGGGGCTGTCACCGCCGACGGGCGCGCGTCCTTCCGCCTGCCCTCGGCTCGGGGTGATGTGCGCGAGCCCGCGTGGTCACCTTTTCTGAACTGATCTTTCAGGAGTGCATGAGATGCAATTCAAGCCCTACGCCCGTTCCCTGGCGATCGCCTTCTCGCTGGCCCTGGTGGCCGGCTGCTCCAGCACCGGCGGCACCCAGGACGGCAGCATGGATGGCGGCGTCGCCGGCTCCGGCTCCGGTGCCAGCAGCAGCGGGGTGAGCGGTGGCCAGGCCAGCGGGTCCGGCTATGGCGGCACCGCCGGCCAGCAGGCCGACGGCCGCATCCCCCAGCAGCGCACCATCTACTTCGCCTTCGACAGCGACGTGATCCGCCCCGAGTTCGAGTCGGTGCTGGCCGCCAACGCCCGCTACCTGCGCGAGAACGGCAATGCCCGCGTGGTGCTCCAGGGGCATACCGACGAGCGCGGTACTCGCGAGTACAACCTGGCGCTGGGCGAGCGTCGTGCGAACTCGGTGGCGCAGTTCCTCTCCGTGCAGGGCGTCTCCCCCTCCCAGGTCGAGGTGGTGAGCTACGGCGAAGAGCGTCCCGCCGCCCGCGGCCAGAACGAAGAGGCTTACGCCCAGAACCGTCGTGTCGTGTTCGCCTACTGAGGCGACCCAAGCGACGAGGGAGAGACACATGAGACTCGGTCTGAAAGGACTGTGCGGCGCGGGAGCCCTGGTGCTCCCGCTCGCCGTATGGCTACCCGCCCTGGCCCAGCAGCCGGTGGTGGAGGACCTCACCGCGCAGCCCAGCTCGTTTTACCAGCAGACGGATACCCGCGAGTCGGCCGGCGGCAACCTGGTGATCTTCAACCAGGTGCAGCAGCACCAGGAGGAGCTGCGGCGCCTGCGTGGTCAAGTCGAGGAGCTGCGCCACCAGCTCGAGCAGCTGCGCAGCCAGACCCGCCAGCAGTACCTCGACCTCGAGGATCGCCTGGCCTCGGCATCGGCCGGCATGACCACGCCGGCCGAGCAGGCCGTGGACGAGGAGGCCGCCCGCCAGGTGGCCGAGGCGCCGGCCCCGAATGCCGTCGACGCTGGCGTCCAGGAGGCCTACCAGCAGGCCTTCGGCCATGTCCAGGCCCGCGAGTTCGACCGCGCCATCGCTGCCTTCGAGGCCTTCGTCGGTGACCACCCCGACAGCCGGCTGACCCCCAACGCCCACTACTGGCTGGGCGAGCTGCACGCCGCGGAAGGGCGCCTGGCACCCGCCGAGGCCGCCTTCACCACCGTGCTCGAGGCGTACCCGGAGAGCAGCAAGGTGCCGGATGCCCTCTACAAGCTGGGCCTGCTCAAGGCGCGCCAGGGCGAGCCGGAGGCCGGCCGCGAGCTGCTCGAGCGGGTGCGCCAGGAGTACCCCGAGAGCACCGCGGCGGGGCTGGCCGGCGACTTCCTGCGCCAGGCCGGCAACTGATCATCGAGGAGAGCGCATGACCACCTGCAAGATCGACTACCAGGCACCCGAGGGGCTGCTCGCCGACCGCGTGATCCTGGTCACCGGTGCCGGCGACGGCATCGGCCGGGCGGCGGCCCTAGCCTATGCCCGCCATGGGGCCACGGTGATCCTGCTGGGCCGCACCATCGCCAAGCTGGAGGCGGTGTACGACGAGATCGAGGCCGCAGGCGGGGCGCAGCCGGCGATCTTCCCGCTCAACCTCGAGGGGGCCACGCTCAAGGACTACCACGACATGGCCGAGACCCTGGACCGGGAGTTCGGCCGTCTCGACGGCATCCTCCACAACGCCGGCCTGCTGGGGCGCATCATGCCCTTCGAGCAGTACAACCCGGAGCTGTGGGAGCAGGTGATGCAGGTCAACATCAACGGCCCGATCTGGATGACCCAGGCGCTGCTGCCGCTGCTCAAGAGCTCGCCGGACGCCTCGGTGATCTTCACCTCCTCCAGCGTGGGACGGCGGGGCCGGGCCTACTGGGGCGCCTACTCGGTCTCCAAGTTCGCCACCGAGGGCTTCATGGAGCTGCTCGCCGACGAGCTCGAGCACCTCGGCAGCATCCGCGTCAACAGCCTCAACCCCGGCGCGACGCGCACCGCCATGCGCAAGACGGCCTACCCCGGGGAGAACGAGATGACGCTGCGCACCCCCGAGGAGATCATGCCCACCTACCTGTGGCTGATGGGGCCGGAGAGCCGCGGCCACAACGGCGAGCGCTTCAATGCCCAGCCACCCAAGGCCTGATCCGGGGCGATGACACGAGTGGCGGCGGTGACAGGCCTGTCACCGCCGCCACTCGCGTGCCGGCTCAACGCAGCGCCGCCGCCAGCGCCTCGCCGGTCTCGAACCAGAGATCGGCTGGCCAGCGCCGATACTCCTCCGCCTCCTCCGTATACCCCCAGCCCACCGCCACGGCGGCCATGCCGGCGGCGCGCGCCGCCTGGATGTCGCGCAGATGATCGCCGATGTACCAGCACGCCGCCGGGCTTACCCCGAGGCGCCGTGCCGCCTCGTGGAGCGGCGCCGGGTCGGGCTTCTTGACCGGCAGGTCGTCGGCGCACAGCAGGGCGCCGGGGGCGAGGGCCAGGGCCTCCACCAGGGGCGCGGCATAGGCGCGGGGCTTGTTGGTGACGATGCCCCAGGGCGCGCCGGCGGCCTCCCAGGCCTCCAGTAGCGGGCCGAGTGACGGGAACACCCGGCTCTCCACCGCCACCGCCTCGCCGTAGGCGGCGAGCAGGAAGGTGCGGGCCTCGTCGTGGCCCGGTGCCTCCCGGGCCAGCCCCAGGGCGAGCTCGACCAGGGCGCTGCCGCCGTTGGAGACCTGGGCGCGGATCACCGGGTAGGGCAGGGCGGAGAGCCCGTGGTGAGCGCGCAGGGCGTTGGTGGCCCGGGCCAGGTCCGGCGCGGTGTCCACCAGGGTGCCGTCGAGGTCGAAGAGCAGGGCCTCGGGCCGCGAGAGCACGGTCACGAGGCGTCCCGCCGGCAGTGCATCAGGTAGTTGACCGAGACATCGGTGGGGTGGAGCCGGTAGCGCCGCGTCAGGGGGTTGTAGACCAGGCCGCTCTGCTCGCGCACCGCGAGGCCCGCCTGGCGGCACCAGCCGGCCAGCTCCGCCGGACGGATGAAGCGCTTGTAGTCGTGGGTGCCCCGCGGCACCAGGCGCAGCAGGTACTCGGCGGCCACCACGCCCAGCGCCAGGGCCTTGGGATTGCGATTGAGGGTCGAGAAGAACACCTGCCCGCCGGGCTTCACCAGGCGGGCACAGGCACGGACCACCGAGGCCGGGTCAGGGACATGCTCGAGCATCTCCAGGCAGGTGACCACATCGAAGCTTCCCGGCGCCTGCTCGGCCAGCGTCTCGACGCTGACCCGCCGATAGTCGATGGCAAGCCCGCTCTCCTGGGCATGCAGGCGGGCCACCCCCAGCGGTGCCTCGCCCAGGTCGATGCCGGTCACCTCGGCACCGCGGTGGGCCATGCCCTCGGCCAGGATGCCGCCACCGCAGCCCACGTCCAGCACCCGGCGCTCGGCGAGCCCCGCCCGGGCGTCGATGAAGTCCAGACGCAGCGGGTTGATGTCGTGGAGCGGCTTGAACTCCCCCTCGCGGTCCCACCAGCGGCCGGCCAGGGCCTCGAACTTGGCGATCTCGCCGGGATCCACGTTGTCCGCTGCGGTCGATGTTGCGCCCATCTGCGCTCTCCGTTGCTGGTTCATGGTGCGGGACTGCTGCATGGTGCGTCCCCGGCCAGGTTGTTGGCCTGACGCGACAGTCGCCATCGTCGGCTCGACACAGTGGCAGGCCGGGTCGCGTCCGGTATCATGCCCATGATACCCGTTCTCGGGGAGGCATTCCCATGCCACTGACCTGGCCGCTTCCCGGGGAAGGGACGCCGCGACCCGCGGCGCCACCCACTGACGCTGAGAGACCGACAAGGACTTCACCATGATTCGCAAGGCCGTGCTTCCCGTCGCCGGTTTCGGCACCCGCTGCCTGCCGGCCT
Source organism: Halomonas sp. PBN3 (assembly GCF_000475415.1). Lineage (NCBI taxonomy): Bacteria > Pseudomonadati > Pseudomonadota > Gammaproteobacteria > Oceanospirillales > Halomonadaceae > Halomonas > Halomonas sp. PBN3. The sequence goes on from NZ_AXCA01000185.1 coordinate 110,306, forward strand.
CCAAGGCGATTCCCAAGGAGATGATCACCATCGTCGATCGCCCGGTGATCCAGTACGTGGTCCAGGAGGCGGTGGCCGCCGGGATCCGCGATATCGTGCTGGTCACCCATGGCAGCAAGGGCGCCATCGAGAACCACTTCGACAAGCACTTCGAGCTGGAGGCGAGCCTCGAGGCCAAGGGCAAGCACGAGCTTATCGAGGAGCTGCGCGCCATCGTCCCGGAGGACGTCAACATCATCAGCGTGCGTCAGCCCGAGCCCCTGGGCCTGGGCCACGCCGTGCTCTGCGCCCGCCCGGTGGTGGGCGACGACGCTCCCTTCGCGGTGCTGTTGCCCGATGTGCTGGTGGACGACGAGGGGCTTGCGCGCAACGACCTCGCCGGCATGCTGGAGGCCTTCGAGCGCACCGGCCGTGCCCAGCTGATGGTCGAGGAGGTGCCCCACGAGATGACCCATAAGTACGGCATCGTGGACACCGGCGGCGACGCGCCGGGGCCTGGCGAGTCGCGTCCCCTGGTGGGGGTGGTGGAGAAGCCCGCGGTGGAGGAGGCCCCCTCCGACCTGGCGGTGATCGGTCGTTATGCGCTGCCCGGCCGCATCTTCTCGCTGCTCGCCGAGACGCCGCCCGGCGCCGGCGACGAGATCCAGCTCACCGATGCCATCGAGAGCCTGCGTCGCCAGGAGGGGGTCGACGCCTACCGCATGCGCGGCAAGACCTTCGACTGCGGCCACCAGCTCGGCTACCTCGAGGCGATCCTCGCCTACGGCCAGCGCCACCCCCGCTACGGCCAGGGCTTCCGCGAGCTGCTGGCCCGCTACGCCGGGGAGGCGTAAGCATGCGCGTCCTGATCCACGGCAGCGAACTGTCGGCGGCGGCGGCCGCCGCCGCCCTCTCCTGGGTCGGCCACAGTGTCACCTGGCTGCCCCATCCCGACCAGCCCTGGGAGGCCCTGCGCCAGGCGGAGTGGCTGGTGCGCGAACCGGGGCTCCTCGAGCGCCTCGAGAGCGCCCTGGTCGCCGGGGACCTGTGCCTGGCGACGGATGCCCGGGACGCCGTGGCCAGTCCCCAGGAGGTGGTCTGGCTGTCGCTCTCCCCGCAGCAGCGCGACGGGCTCGAGGCCCTGTTCACCGCGCTGGCCGACGCCGAGGGGCTGCGCCTGCTGGTCAACCATTCCACCTTCCCGGTGGGCGAGACCGAGCGGCTCGAGGCGCGCCTGGGGGGGCATGCCCGGGCGGTGGCCCTGGCGGACCTGATCGAGGAGGGGCGTGCCTGGGAGACATTCACGCGGCCCAGCCGCTGGCTGCTGGGCTGTGACGACACCGAGGCCGAGGCCCGGGTGCGCGAGCTGCTGCGCGCCTTCAATCGCCGCCAGGAGGTGATCCAGCGCATGCCACGGCGCGCCGCCGAGCTCACCAAGCTGGCCATCAACGGCATGCTCGCCACCCGCATCAGCTACATGAACGAGGTCGCCGGCCTGGCCGATAGCCTGGGGGTCGACGTGGAGCACGTGCGCCTGGGCATGGGCTCGGACCCGCGGATCGGCTACGAGTACCTCTACCCCGGCTGTGGCTTCGGCGGGCCTAACTTCTCCCGGGACCTGATGCGCCTGGCCGACGTGCAGTCCGCCAGCGGGCGCCGCTCGGCGCTGCTGGAGCAGGTGCTCGACATCAACGAGCACAAAAAGGAGACCCTGTTCCGCAAGCTGTGGCACCACCTCCACGGCCGCCTGGAAGGGCGCTGCGTGGCGATCTGGGGGGCGGCCTTTAAGCCCGGCACGGCGCGCATCGACCAGGCGCCGGTGCTGCCGCTGCTGCGGGCGCTGTGGGCCCAGGGGGTGCGGGTGCGCCTGCATGACCCCGCGGCGCTGCCGGCGCTGCGCCAGGAGGTGGGCGAGCATCCGCTGCTCGAGACCTTCGATGGCGACCCCCTGGAGGCGTGTCGGGGCGCCGACGCCCTGATGCTGGTCACCGAGTGGAAGACCTACTGGAACCCCGACTGGGCGCGCCTGGCCGAGGCGCTCTCCGAGCGGCTGGTGCTGGACGGCCGCAACATCTACGACCCGGCCTGGGTCGCCGCCCAGGGGCTCATCTATCGCGGTATCGGGCGTCGCGCCGACCCCTGAACGCGAACTAGGCCGGCGGCGCCGGGCCCACCAGGTTGGCGGCGGCGAAGCGCCAGTTGGCCAGGGCCCGGAAGGCCGCCAGCCCCGCCGCGGCCTCCTCGGCCTCGGGCGCCACGTAGTGGGCCAGCAGCGGGATCACCCCCGGCGCCATGGGCAGCTCGCCCTCGGCGTTGGCCAGCACCGCCAGTTCCCGCGCCTCGCCCCGGGCCACCAGCCACCCCCATCCCCCCACACCGCGTAGCGGCGCGGTGGCGTCCTCGATGGCGCGATACAGCCCCTCACGGTCGCCGAAGGCCGCCACGATGGCGGCTTCCAGCGTCTCGCTGGGTTCGCCCGGGCGCGGCGCCAGGCTGTGCCAATGGAAGGTCAGGGCCCAGGCGCGGGCGGCCTCGCGGGCCAGCTCGCCCTCGGCGCCACGGGCGATGGCCTCGGGGGAGGCGTCGGCCCAGGGCGTACCGGCCGCCAGGGCGGCGAGACGCGCGACGCACCGGCGCTGCAGGCGGCCATGGCGGCGGCGCACCGTCTCGCGCGAGAGGTGCGGCTCGAGGGCCTTGATATCGTAAGGCAGGGCGGGCAGTTCGAGGGACATCGGGCTTCCTGATCGAGGGGCGGCGATGGACGGCGAGGGCTGCGTTGGCATCTCGCCCGTGCGCCGGGGCCGAGAAACCCCTTACACTGGCGGCCGCATCGGGATGCGGGTCGCCGGGCGCCGCGGCATGATAGCAGGCGACCGCCATCCCGGCATCCGTTCCCCGCCCAGGCCCTACAAGGAGTCGCCCCATGGCAGAGCGCCAGGATCCGCGCCGCTACGCCGGACCGATCGTCCCGGACCCGGAGGCCAGCCTGACGGCACAGCGCCACCGCTATCCCGAGCCGCCGACGGTGTGGCCGCTGTGGCTGCTGGTGATGCTGCTGGCCGCCGGGCTGGGGGCGGCCGGCTGGTTCGGCTGGCAGGAGCGGCAGCGCCTGTCGGCGGAGGTGGCGCGCCTAGGCGGCGAACTCTCCAACGTCCATGCCCGCTTCGACACGGCGCTGGGCGAGGGCGACGCCCTCCAGGAGCTCGAGCAGCGCGTCGCGGCCCAGGCCGAGGAGAACGCGACCCAGGAGAGGCGCTTTGAGGTGCTCGAGGAGGACCTCGCCGCGGGTCTCGACGCGCTGGGTGCCGGCATCGAGCGGCTGGAGGGCCGCCTCAGCCGCATGGGGGAAGCCGCCGCCACCCGTGAGGCGATGCTCGCCGCCTTCCAGGACTCCCTCGATGCCCTGGAGCGTGCCGGCGAGGAGGGGCGCGCCGCGCTCGAGGAGCGCATGGCGCGCCTGGATGCCGCCAATGACGGGGACGCCGCGGTCCTGGAGGGGTTGCGCGAGTCGCTGGCGGCCCTCGAGTCACGCCTGGCGGCCACCCGGGAGGCGGGCGAGGAGGCCCGCGACGCCCTCGAGCGGCGCCTTGCCGCCCTGGACGAGGCGGTTGAAGGCGTTGCCGAGGCGCGGGAAGATAGCCGCCAGGAACGGGATGCCCTGCGCACGCGCCTGGCCGCCCTCGAGGCCGAGGCCGGCGAGCTGCGCCGCAGCCAGCTCGCGCTGAGCGCCCGCCTCGAGGCCCTGCGGCCGTGAGGCGGCGCCGGGAGCATCCCCGCGAGTCGCAGACAGAAGGGCGTGGGGAGATGGAGAATCGCGTGACGGGACGCCTGGCTGCCGCGACTCTGGTGGTGGGGCTGCTGGTGAGCCCGGGGGCACTCGCCCTCGAGGCGCGCATCGAGGGTCTCGAAGGGGACGTGGCGGACAACGTGCGCCACTACCTGGAGGGGCTGGATGCCGCCCAGTACAGCCGCGCTCGGCTGGAGGGGGAGGCGAGGCGCCGCGCCGCCGAGGCGATGCGCGCCTACGGCTACTACGAACCCACCCTCGAGGTGCACCTGGCGGAGGGTGAGCCCCCCGAGCAGGTCACCCTGGCGATCGCCCCGGGCCCGCGGGTGCGCGTCGAGACGCTGGACTTCCGCCTCGAGGGCGCGGCCGACGAGGATCCCCCCTTCCGGGAGGCGATCGACGCCTTCCCCCTGGCGACCGGCGACCCCCTGGTCCATGCCCCCTACGACAGCCTGCGCGCCAAGCTGGCCAATCTGGCCCTGGAGCGCGGCTACTTCGACTGGCGCTATGATACGCGCCGCCTGGAGGTGCGCCCCCATGAGCAGAGCGCGCGCCTCTACCTGACCCTGGACAGCGGCCCGCGCTACCGCTTCGGCGACGTCCTGCTGATCGGCAGCCATATCGAGCACGAGCGCCTGCGGCGGATGCTGCCCTTCGCCCCCGGCCAGCCCTACCTGGCCGGCGAGCTGGCCCGCTACAACCAGCGCCTGGGACAGACCGAGTGGTTCCGTTCGGTGACCGTGCGCCCGCGGCTGCAGAGCCCCACCCTGACCCTGGACGAGGGGGAGCCGGGCTGGATCGCGGCGGTGGCCACCGAGGGCGAGGCGACCTATGTGGCCGGGCCGCGCCTCTCGGGGGCGGCGCTTGCGGCCACCACCGCGGTCACCGCCACCCCGGACTCGGCGCCGACGGTGCCCATCGACGTCAACCTGGCGCCGGCCGACCGCCACCAGTTCGAGGTGGGCGTGGGCTACGCCACCGACGTGGGCCCGCGCCTGCGCTTCAGCTGGGACCAGCCGTGGATCAACCGCTACGGCCACGGCCTCGACCACGACCTCTACGTCTCGGCCCCGGAGCAGCGCTTCGGCGGCGTCTACTCCATGCCGCTGGATAACCCGCTGCGCGACAGCTACGAGTTCCAGTACGGCCTCACCAACAAGGACAACGACGACACCCGCTCGCTGGAGGCGACCCTGGAGGGCGCACGCCGCTGGGAGTTCGATAACGGCTGGGTGCAGCACCTCTACGTGCGTACCACCTACGAGGACTTCACCCAGGCCGGCGACAGCGAGCAGGTGCTGCTGCTCTACCCGGGGATCCGCTGGTCGCGGACCCGCACCCGCAACCCCACCTTCCCCTCCTGGGGCGACCGCCAGCGCCTGAGCCTGGAGGTCTCCGACGGCCTGTGGGGCTCCGACGCCGACTTCGTGCGCGTCACCGGCGAGTCCCGCTGGATCCGCAAGATGGGCGACGACAACCGCCTGCTGGCCGGCGTGGGCCTGGGGGCCATCGAGACCGATGACTTCTCGCTGATCCCGCCGTCGCTGCGCTTCTTCGCCGGTGGCGACAACAGCGTGCGCAGCTACGGCTACGAGAGCCTCTCGCCGCGTGACGCCGAGGGCCAGCTCACCGGCGGGCAGCAGCTGCTCACCACCAGCCTGGAGTGGCAGCGCCGGGTGACCGGCGACTGGTGGGGCGCGGCCTTCGTGGATGCCGGCGACGCCTTCGCAAGCTGGGGCCCCGACGACCTCAATACCGGCGCCGGCCTCGGCGTGCGCTGGATCTCGCCGGTCGGCCCGATCCGCCTGGACATCGCTCACCCGTTCGACGACGAGGACAATTCGTGGCGCCTACACTTCGCCATCGGTCCAGAGTTCTGACCGCGCTCTGGGCGCTGATCCGCCTGCTGATCCTGCTTCCCCTGTGGCTCCTCGGCCTGGTCGTTCTCGTCCTGGGCCTGGCGCTCTCGCCCTGGGGCACCGGGCTGCTCCTCGACCAGGGCGAGCGCCTGGGCTTCCTGGAGGTCGAGTCCCACGCGGGGGCGCCGCTCGATCGCCTGGTGCTGGAGGGGCTCTCCCTCGAGGCCGGCCCGGCCAGCGTAGCGCTGCGCCGCCTGGAGCTGGCCTGGTCGGAGGAGTGCCTGCTCGACGGCCGCCTCTGCCTGGACACCCTGGCGGTGGAGGGCGCGCGCATCCGCCTCGCCGAGGGCGAGGCGAGCGATGAGCAAGCCCCCGAGGGCGCCGGGCCGCCCGGGCCCATCGCCTTGCCGTTCCCCATCGAGCTGCGCCGCCTGCTGCTCGAGGACGTGGAGGTGCGCCTGGCCGACGGCACCCGGTTGCGCTGGGACCACTTCAGCAGCGGCGCCACCGCCGAGGACGACATCCTGCGCCTGCTGCCGACGCGCCTGGTCGGCACGCGCCTGACCCTGCCGCTCTCGCCGGGCACCCGCCTGGCCCTCGCCGAGGGCGAGGTCGAGGGGCCGCGCCTCGCGGCGCCGGCCATCGACGCCGCCATCGCCGTGCGCTCGCCGCTGCCGGAACCGGTGGCCGCCGAGGCCGAGGGGCTCGCCGCGCGGGACCTGGCCAGCGAGCCGCGCCGCGAACTCCCGGAGATCAGCCTGCCGCTGCGCCTCGAGGTGCCCGAGCTGCTGGTGGAGGAGAGTGCCGTGGAGGGCGCCGTGGAGTACGGGGTCGAGCGCCTGGCGCTGTCGCTCTACGGCGAGGGCAACCGGGTCGAGATCCGCCCGCTGGAGGTGGCGACCCGCGACGCCGAGGCGAGCCTCGAGGCCGAGGTGGCGCTCGCCGGCGACTACCCGCTGACCCTGCGCCTGCAGAGTGCCCTGTGGCTGCCCGAGCGGCTCCCCGAACTGGCAGGGCAGCGCATCACCCTGGCCCTGGACGGCAGCCTCGCCGCGCTGGTGGCGCGCCTCGACCTCTCGGGGCCGGTCGACCTGGCCCTGGACGCCCGCCTCGACGCCCTGGACCCCACGCTGCCGATGTCCGTGAGCCTGGCCAGCGACCTGGTGCAGTGGCCGCTGCCCGGCCACCAGACCCGCCTCGACGAGAGCGGCGAGGAGGTCGCCGTCGAGCCCTGGGTGGTGGAGGACATCGCCCTGCGCCTGGAGGGCAGCCTGGTGGACTACCGCCTGGCCGCCTCGCTTTCCGCCGAGGGGCCTGAGCTGCCCTTCACCCGCCTGGCCCTCACCGGCAGCGGCGATCTCACCCACTTCGCCTGGCAGCCACTGTCGCTGGCGGTGGCCGACGCCTCGCTGACCAGCCGCGGCCGCGTCGACTGGGAGGATGGCCTGGCGGTGGAGGCCGAGGCGCGCCTCGATGACGTCGATCCCGGCCGCTTCGTGGAGGGCCTGCCGGGGCGTCTGGAGGGTGACCTCGCCGCCGCCTTCCGCCAGGGGGAGGCGGGCTGGACCCTCACGGTGCCGCGCCTGGCCATCGACGGCGAGCTGCAACAGCGCCCGCTCAGCCTGCGCGCCGAGCTCGCGGGGGACAGCGAGATGCGCTGGGATATTCGCACCCTGGACTTCCGCCAGGGCGAGAACCGTCTCGCGCTCTCGGGCCAGGTGAGCGAGCCGCGCCTCGCCCTGGAAGGCGAGGTCGACATGCCCGCCCTGGCCAGCCTGCACGAGGCGCTGTCGGGACGGATCAGCGGCACCCTGGCCGCCGCCGGCAGCCTCGAGGCCCCCGAGCTGGACGTCGCCCTGAGCGGTGAAGCGCTCGCCTTCGCCGAAAACCGCCTCGAGCGGCTCGACCTGGCGGCCCGGGTCAGCGGCCTGGAGGATCCGGCGCTGGACGTCACCCTCGACGCCGAGGCCCTCGCCGCCGGCGGCCAGCGGCTGGAGCGCCTCGCCCTGGCGCTCGGCGGTCGCCTCTCCGACCACACCCTGACCCTGGACGCCACGGCCCCCGCCAGCATGCCGCTCTCGCGGGCGGCACTCGCCGTGGAGGGGGGCCTGGACCCGACCCGCACCACCTACGCGGGCCAGGTCTCGCGCCTGGAGGTCGACGCCGACCAGGGCGAGCTGCGCCTGCAGGCGCCGGCGGTGTTCACCGCCGACCTGGCCCAGGGCGGCGCCCGGGTGGAGCCCTTCTGCCTGGCACGCCGCCAGGGGGGCAGCCTCTGCGTGGTGGAGACCCTCGCCGCCTCGGTCGAGGGTGGCGAGGCGCGCCTGGCGCTGCGCGAGCTGCCCATGGCGCTGCTCGACCCCTTCCTGCCCGAGCCCTGGTCGGCTGCCGGGACGACCGAGCTCGACCTCGACGCCGGCTGGGGCGCCGGCGGCGCCTGGCGCGCCGAGGCCCGCCTGCAGAGCCGCCTCGACCTCGCCGGCCAGGACGCCTACGGCCAGCCCTGGTCGCTGCCGGAAACCCGCCTCGAGGGCCGGCTCACCGCCGATGACCAGGCCGCCGAGCTGGACCTGACGCTGGGGCTCGCCGAGGCCGGCGACCTGGCGCTCCAGGCGCGCCTCGACGATCCCGCGGGCGAGGGGCGCCTGGCGGGCAGCCTGACCCTCGCCGGCCTGAGCCTCGCCCCCTACCGCACCCTGGCGCCCGGTATCGAGGCCCTCGCCGGCGAGCTCGCCGGGGAGGTCGACCTCGCCGGCACCCTGACGACCCCCGAGCTGCGCGGCGAGCTCGCCCTCACGGGGCTGCGTGCCAGCGGCGCCGACGTGCCGCTGGCGGTGCGCGACGGTGAGGTGCGCCTCGACCTGGCCGGCGACGCCGCGACCCTCGACGGCTTCATCGCCGCCGAGCAGGGGCGGCTCGAGATCGACGGCAGCGCCGCCTGGCCCTCTCCCCAGGAGTGGCGCGCCGACGTCGACCTGGTGGGCACCGAGCAGCCGCTGCTCGCGGTGTTGCCGGCGTTCGGACGATTGCGCATCGCCCCCGACCTGCAGATCCGTGCCCGGCCGACCCTGCTGCAGGTGCGCGGCGACGTGCGCATCCCCTGGGCGCGCCTGGAGGTCGGCGAGTTGCCCCCCTCGGCGGTGGCGCCGAGCCCCGACGAGGTGATCATCACCGCCCGCGACGAGGCGCGGGCCCGGCGCGAGGCCGAGCGCGCCGCCGACGAGGCGGCGGCGGGGGAGGACACCGCCGCGGCCATGGCCGAGGCGGGTATGGCCCTCGACGTCCAGGTCGAGCTGTCGCTCGGCCCGGACATGCAGCTCGCCGCCTACGGGCTGGAGTCGGGCCTCTCCGGCACCCTGGGGGTGCGCCAGCAGGATGGGCCGGTGCAGCTGTTCGGCGACGTCAGCCTGGTGGACGGGCGCTTCCGCGCCTATGGCCAGGACCTGCTGATCCGCGAGGGGCAGCTGCTGTTCAGCGGGCCGCCAGGCCAGCCGCTGCTCAACTTCGAGGCGGTACGCAACCCCGACGCCACCCAGGATGGCGTGATCGCCGGCCTGCGCGTCACCGGTAGCGCCAGCGAGCCGCAGCTGCGGGTGTTCGCGGAGCCGGCCATGGACGAGGCCAGCGCGCTCTCCTACCTGCTGCGCGGCCGCGCGCCCAACGACAGCGACACCGACGGGGCCCTCACCTCGGCGCTGGTGGGCATGGCGGTCGGCCAGGCCGGCGGCGCGGTGGGCGGCATCGGCGAGGCCTTCGGGGTCTCCGACCTCACCCTGGACACCGCCGGCAGCGGCGAGGACAGCCAGGTCACCCTGAGCGGCCAGCTCACCGATGACCTCGAGGTGCGCTACGGGGTCGGGGTGTTCTCGCCCATCGCCGAGCTCACCCTGCGCTACAACATCTGGCGCAGCCTCTACCTGGAGGCGGTGTCGGGAACCGCCCAGGCGGTGGACCTGGTCTACCGCTTCACGCGGTCCGGCAACCCGCGCATCATCAACGACGACTGAGGAGCCTGCCATGTCCCTGGATCTTGCCCGCGCCCTGCCCGGGCGCGACACCCCGCTCGCCATCGGCGGCGTGCATGCGGTCAACGGCCGCGCCATGACCCCGCCCTTCCCGGAGGGGATGGAGGAGATCGTGCTGGGCCTGGGCTGCTTCTGGGGGGCCGAGCGGCTCTTCTGGCAGCTGCCGGGCGTCCACGTCACCGCCGTGGGCTACGCCGGCGGGGTGACCCCCAACCCCACCTACGAGGAGTGCTGCACCGGGCTCACCGGCCACGCCGAGGTGGTGCGGGTGGTGTTCGACCCCGCCGAGGTCGACCTCGAGCGCCTGCTGCAGGTGTTCTGGGAGGCCCACGACCCGACCCAGGGGGACCGCCGGGGCAACGACATCGGCCCCCAGTACCGCTCGATCATCCTGACCCGCGACGCCGCCCAGCAGGCGGTGGCCGAGCGCACCCGGGACGCCTACCAGCAGGCGCTGTCCCGTGCCGGGGGCGGGCGGATCACCACCGAGATCGCGCCGCTCAGCGCCTTCTACTACGCCGAGGATTACCACCAGCAGTACCTGCACAAGAACCCCGGCGGCTACTGTGGCCTGCGCGGCACCGGGGTCAACTGCCCGCTCGGCTGAGCGGCAAGCGGGGTACGATCAGTCGGGGAGGGCCGGGGTGAGGTTCGTGGCCCCCTCGGTGGTGATCGCCAGGTTGTCCTCGATGCGGATGCCGCCGTGGTCGGCCAGGCGCTCGACCAGGCCCCAGTCGACGTCATCCCGCCCGCGATGCGCGGCCAGCAGCATCGGGATCACGTAGAGCCCGGGCTCGATGGTCACCACCATGCCCGGCTCAAGCCGGCGCGTCAGGCGCAGCGCCGGGTGGGCCTCGGGGGGCGGCAGCGGGCGACCCGCCGCGTCGACGCGCCCGGCGACGTCGTGGACCTGGACGCCCAGCAGGTGCCCCAGGCCATGGGGGCAGAAGGCGCGGGTCAGGCCGCTCTCCACCGCGCCCGCTGCGGAACCGCGTACGATCCCTTGGTCGACCAGCAGCTCGGCAAGCTCCCGGTGCATCCTCTCCTGCAGCGCGACGAACTCGACCCCCGGGGAAAGCGCCGCGGCCAGGCGATCCTTGATGGCGGTGACCCCCTCGATCAGCGGGGCGAAGGCCGGGTCGGCGTCCGGCCCCGCCCAGGTGCGGGTGATGTCGGCGCACAGCCCGCGGTGGCGATGGCCTGCATCCACCAGCAGGCTGTGGCGTCGGGCAGGGGCCTGGCGATCGTAGTGCTGGTAGTGCAGCACGCCGCCGTGGGCGTTGACCCCGACGATGTTGGCGTAGGGCAGCTCGCCCTCACGCTGGCGGGAGGCGCCCAGGTAGGCGAGCTGGATATCCAGCTCGGCGCCGCCCTCCAGGAAGCGGCGCCGTGCCGCCGCATGCCCCGCCAGGGCCTGGCGGTTGGCCTCATGGATGCAGGCCACCTCGTAGGCGCTCTTGCGCACCCGCCCCTCGTCGAGGGCGGCGAGCAGCGCCGGCGGGTTGGCCTCGGCACCCAGCGCGCGGGCCTCACCGGCCTCGATGTCGCCGATCACCGCGTAGCGCCCGCCGGGCAGTGCCGGCGGGGTCTCGAAGCGGCCGCGCTCCACCTCGAAGCGGTTGACCCAGGGCTCGTCGGGCAGGGCGGCGGGTAGGTGCCAGAAGTCCTCGGGGGCGTGCAGGTAGAGGCGGGGGGTTTGGCCGGGGCGCACCAGCAGCCAGCTGTGGGCGAGATGGGCCTGGCCGGTCCAGTGCACGAAGTGCCCGTAGGCGACGAAGCTCGCCTCCTGGTCGTCACCAAGGTGGCAGCGCGGCCGGCCGCTGTGGATCAGCACGCCATCGAGCGCCTGATGGCCGAGCGTCTCGGCGTAGGCGGCGAGCAGGGCGTCGAGGTGGCGCGCCTGCTGGGTATCGAGGTCCTGGGTCATGGGGTCTCCGGTGTTCAGGGTGGGGTGGTGGCGGCGATCTCCTCCCACAGCGCCGTCACCGCGGCGGGGGTGTGCTCGGCGCGGCGGAACAGGCGGATCTCCAGCGGCACCTGCCAGCGTTCGCCGCCGGCCGGCACCAGCTCGCCCCGGGCCAGCGCCTCGCGCACGCTGGCCTTGGGCAGCCAGCCGAGGCCGTAGCCCAGCGCGACCAGCTCGCGGATGTTGCTGCTCGCGATGCTCTCGTTGAGGATGCTGAAGGCCGGGGCATCGCCGAGCCGCGCCAGGTGCGCGCGGATGGCGGCGTCGGTCAGCCCCCGCGGGTGGTAGGCGATCAGCGGCAGGCGCAGCGCCTCCTCCAGGGCGAAACGTGGGCGACCACCGGCCTCGGGCAGCGAGACCGGCACCAGCCGCTCGTTGCCCAGCCGGCAGGAGACGAACTCACTGGTGTCGGGTTCGATGCCGCAGGGCGTCTCGGGCCAGTAGCAGAGCACCAGGTCACACTCGTCCCGGGCCAGGGCGCGGAAGAAGTCGTCCACCAGCCAGCCGGTGGCGCGCAGGTCGGGGACGATCGGCGGCGGCACCACCCAGCGCCCCAGCCAGCCGGGCACGAAGTGGGTCAGCAGGCTCTGGGGGGTGGCCAGGCGGATGCGGCCGGCCTGCTGCTCGCCGAGCTGGGCGATGCGACGGCGGCTGTCGGCGAGGCGTTGGGTCACGTCGTGGCACAGGGCCAGGAACTCCTCGCCGGCCGGTGTCAGCGACAGGGGCAGCGTCTGGCGGTTGACCAGCACGCTGCCCATCTCCTCCTCGAGCAGCTTGATGCGCCGGGAGAAGGTGGGCTGGGTGACGTTCTGCTGCTCGGCGGCACGCGAGAAGTGGCGCGTCCTCGCCAGGGCGATGAAGTCGTCGAGCCAGCGCAGTTCCATCGTCTCTCCCGGTCGGGGCCATCGAATCCGGCATTATGCCAGAGCGGGGCTCAGTCGAGGCGCCCCTCCTCGATGGCGTGGCAGGCGACCTGGCTGCCGTCGTCGCGGGCGATCAGCGCGGGCACCTCCTGGCGACAGCGGGCGTTGGCATGCGGGCAGCGCGCGTGGAAGACACAGCCCGAGGGTAGGTGCACCGGCGTGGGCACCTCGCCCTCCAGGCGGATATGCTGCGGCCGGTCGTCCTCGAGGCGCGGGATCGCCGACATCAGCGCCCGGGTGTAGGGGTGGCGCGGCGTGGCGAAGAGCGCCGCCGTGGGCGCCACCTCGCACACCCTTCCCAGGTACATCACCGCCACCCGGGTGCCGAAGTGCTCCACCACGGCGAGGTCGTGGGTGATGAAGAGGTAGGTGAGGTGGCGGTCGCGCTGGGCGTCCATCAGCAGGTTGAGCACCTGGGCCTGGATGGAGACGTCGAGCGCCGAGATCGGCTCGTCGGCGACGATGAACTCCGGGTCCACCGCCAGCGCCCGGGCGATGGCGATGCGTTGGCGCTGGCCGCCTGAGAACTCGTGGCCGTAGCGCTTGCCCCAGTCCGCGGCGATGCCCACCGAGCCCATCACCTCGGCGACCTTGTCGCTGACCTGCTGGCGACTCCAGTCGGGGTGGTGCAGGCGGATCGGCTCCTCCAGGGTCTGCTGGATGGTCATGCGCGGGTTCAGCGACGCATAGGGGTTCTGGAAGATCATCTGCATGCGCCGGCGGTAGGGCATCAGCGCCTGGGTCGAGAGGTTGTCGATGCGCTGGCCGTCGTAGCGTATCTCGCCGGCCGAGGGGTGCAGCAGGCCCATCACGGTGCGCGCCACCGTGGACTTGCCGCAGCCCGACTCGCCCACCACGCAGAGGGCCTCGCCGCGCTGGATCTCGAGGTCGACGCCGTTGATGGCGTGGACATGCTCCTGCTCGCGCACCAGCTTGCCGCCCTTGAACCTGAGCTGCTCGAGGAAGTCGCCGGAGAGCGAGAAGCGCTTCTCCAGGCCGCGGATCTCCAGCAGCGGGCGGGCGGCCTGGTCGCCGGTGGCGGCCGGATGGGCGAGGGGGGCAGTCGCGGTAGCGGTCATCGTGTCGTCTCCTCGGCCGGAAGGCGTTCGCGTTCGAGCATCTCGGCCACCATGTGGCAGGCGGCCTGGCAGTTGCCGGAGGCCACGAACCCGGGGACCTGGGTCCGGCAGGCGGTTCGCTCGCTGCCGTCGGGGCGGGTGACGAAGCCGCAGCGCGGATGGAAGGCGCAGCCGCTCGGCAGGCTGTCCAGCGAGGGCATGCTGCCGGGGATCTGGTTGAGCCGGCTGCCCGGGGTGGCCATCTGCGGCAGGGCGTTCATCAGCCCCTGGGTGTAGGGGTGCTGGGGGTCGTTGATGATCTCGCGGGTCGGGCCCTGCTCGATCACTCGCCCGGCATACATCACCAGCATGCGCTGGGTCACCTGGCTGACCACGCCGAGGTCGTGGGTGATCAGGATCAGGCCGACGTTGTGCTTCTCGCACAGCTCCAGCAGCAGGTCCATGATCTCGGCCTGGATGGTGACGTCCAGCGCCGTGGTGGGCTCGTCGGCGATGATGATGTCCGGGGCGAGCAGCAGGGCGATGGCGATGATCACCCGTTGGCGCATCCCACCGGAGAGCTCGTGGGGGTACTGGTCCAGGCGCGCCTCGGGGGAGGGGATATGCACCTGCTCGAGCTTGCGCAGGGCGATGGCGCGGGCCTCGCGGCGGCCGATGCGGCGGTGCGCCTTGAGGCACTCCACCATCTGCTCGCCGATGGAGAGCACCGGGTTGAGCGTCATCATCGGGTCCTGGAAGACCATCGAGATGCGGTTGCCGCGGATCCTGCGCAGGGCGCGGTCGCTCATCCTGGTGAGCTCCTGGCCATCGAAGCGGATGCTGCCGCCGGCGATGTAGCCGGGCCGGGCGATCAGGTTGAGCAGGGTGAAGGCGGCCACCGACTTGCCCGCCCCGGACTCGCCGACGATGCCGAGGCGCTCGCCGCGGTCCAGAGAGAAGCTGACGTCGCGCAGCGCCTTGACGTCGCCGCGGCGCAGGGCGAAGCGCACGTCGAGGTTGTTGACTTCGAGAAGAGACATGGCATCAGCCCTTGTAGAGTCGCGGGTTGAGAACATCGCGCAGCCAGTCGCCGAGCAGGTTGATCACCAGCACCAGCACCACCAGCACCGCGCCAGGGATCAGGGTGATCCACCACGAGCCCGACTGGATGTAGTCGAAGCCCGACTTGATCAGCGAGCCAAGCGACGGGTGGGTCTCCGGCATGCCCAGCCCCAGGAAGGAGAGGGCGGCCTCGGAGATGATGGCGTTGGCCACCTGCACGGTGGAGATGACGAAGATCGGCGACAGGGTGTTGGGCAGGATGTGACGGAACATGATGCGCCGGCTGGGCAAACCCATGGTGCGGGCGGCGTCCACGTACTCCTTGCCCTTCTCGGCCAGCACCGAGGCGCGCACGGTGCGCGCGTACTGGGGCCACTCCGCCAGACCGATGATCAGCACCAGCAGCGGCACCGCGTAGGCGCTGAAGGTGGCGCCGCCGAAGATCGCCTTGACCAGAGCGCCCACCACGATGGCGACCATCAGGGTGGAGAAGGAGAGCTGAATATCCGCCAGGCGCATCAGGAAGGCGTCGATGCGCCCACCCAGGTAACCGGCCAGCAGGCCGAACACCACCCCCAGCAGCGCCTGCAGAGCCACCGCGCCGAAGCCGATGATCAGCGACACCCGGGCGCCGTAGAGGATGGTGGAGAGCAGGTCGCGGCCCTGGGCGTCGGTGCCCAGCACGTAGGCGGGGTCGCTGCCGTCGATCCAGAAGGGCGGCAGTTCCGAGGCCAGGATGTCGATCTGCGCCAGGTCGTAGGGGTTCATCGGCGCCAGCCACGGGGCCAACACGGCGCAGGCGACGAAGGCGATGAACACCGCGAGGCTGACCTGGGCGATCAGGTCACGCCGGAAGCTGTAGAGCAGGTAGGAGTCGCGGAAGCGCGCCCAGCGGCTCGGCAGGGCGGCGGTCGGCTGGAGAGAGGTCTCGGTGCTCATGCGGGCTTGCCTGTCAGCTTGACGGTGGGGTTGACCAGGCCGTAGATCAGGTCCACCAGGGTGTTGGTGATGACGAAGATCAGGCCGACGATCATCAGGTAGGTGACGATCAGCGGGATGTCCGAGCGGTTGATGGCGTTGAGGAACATCAGCCCCATGCCCGGCCACTGGAACACCGTCTCGGTGAGGATGGTGTAGGCCACCAGGGTGCCGATCTGCACCCCGCCCACGGTGATCACCGGCAGCATGGTGTTCTTCAGCGCATGCAGGAAGTAGATGCGGCGCAGGCGGATGCCCTTGGCCCGGGCGAACTTGACGTACTCCGACTGCAGCACCTCGAGCATCTCGGCACGGATCAGGCGGATGAACAGCGGCAGCATGATCGAGGCCAGCGAGATCGCCGGCAGTACCAGGTAGACCAGGCCGTCGAGCGAGGCGAAGTTGGTGTACCAAGTGCCGATGACGTGCACCGGGTCGCCGCGGCCGTAGGCGGGCATGCCGCCCTCGGTGGAGAGCAGGCCGTTGAGCCAGCTGCCCCAGCCGGTATCGGCGGGGAAGGGGGACCAGGTGACGCCGATGGCAAACAGCTGGATCAGCACGATGGCGGTGAGGAACACCGGGATCGAAATGCCGACGATGGAGATCCCCATGAAGAAACGTGATAACAGGGCGCGCGGCTTGATGGCGCTGTAGACGCCGATGGGCACCGACAGCAGCACGATCAGCAGGGTGGTGGCCGCCACCAGCTCCAGGGTCGCCGGCAGGTGGCGCAGCACCACCTCGGTGGTCGGCTCGTTGAAGATGTAGGAGTAGCCGAAGTCGAGCTGGGCGGCGTTCCTGGCGAAGCGCAGGTACTGGACCAGGAAGGGGTCGTTGAGCCCCAGCTCCTCGCGCAGGGCCTCGCGCTCGCTCTCGGGCACGGACTGGCCGACCATCTGCTGGATGGGGTCGCCCAGGTTGTCCTGGATGGAGAAGGCGATGATGCTGATGACGAACATCACCAGCAGCGCATGGAAGAGGCGCTTGATCAGGAAGGCGATCATGTCGGGCGTCCTGTGGGCATACAGGCGGCGACGCCCTCGCGGTCCGAGGGCGTCGCGCGGTCAGCGTGAAGGGGTGCCGGCCCGTCGGGCCGGCGGGTGACTCACTCGGCCTCGTCGACGACCAGGTCCCCCAGGTAGGGGAAGTTCATCACGTTGAGCACCGGCTCGATGTTGACGTTGGGTGCCGCGGCCCAGGCCAGGTCCTGCCAGTGCAGGGGCACGAAGGCGGCCTCGTCGTAGAGGGTCTGCTCGACCTGCTGGAGCATCTCGGCACGCTTCTCCAGGTCGACCTCCAGGTTGGCTTCGGCCACCAGCTTGTCGAGCTCCGGGTTGCAGTAGTTGCCAGCGTTGTACTGGCCGGCGCCACTGTCGGCATCCGGACAGGCGGTGAGGTACTCGTGGAAGTTGGCGCTGTCCTCGGTGTCGGCGTGCCAGCCGATCATCATCATGTCGGCGGCGCGGTTGTCGAACTCGCCCCAGTACTGCGCCTTGGGCAGGGTCTTGAGATCCACGTCGACGTTGATGCGCGCCAGCATGGTGGCCACCGCCTGGGCGATCTTGGCGTCGTTCACGTAGCGGTTGTTGGGCGCCATCATGGTGATCTCGAAGCCGTCGGCGTAGCCCGCTTCCTCCATCAGTGCCTGGGCCTTTTCCAGGTCGTAACGACGCTCCAGCGACTCGATATGGCCCGCATAGCCCTCGGGGGAGAACTGCGCCGCCGGGGTGGCGAAGCCCTTCATCAGACGGTCGGCGATGGCATCCTGGTTCACCGCGTAGTCGAAGGCCTGGCGCACGCGCGGATCCTGGAAGGCCTCGACGCGATTCTGGTCCATATGGAAGAAGATGATGCGGGTGCCCGACATGGTGACCAGCTTGGCATCCTCGCTCTCGCGCACGCGCTCCAGGTCGTTGGGCGGTACCGGGGCGATGAAGTCGACGTCACCGGAGAGCAGGGCGGCCACACGGGTGGCGTTCTCGCTGATCGGGGTTAGCACGATGGTGTCGACGTTGCCCGGCGACTCGCTGTCCCAGTAGTTCGGGTTGCGTTCGAACTCCATGCGGGTGCCCTTGCGGTGCTCCACCACGGTGTAGGGGCCGGTACCCGAGAGGTTCGCGGAGGCGAAGGAGTTGCCGTTCTTGACGATCTCGTCCTTGGGGTCGCCATCCTCGTCGGTGCCGCTGTAGAACTCGCTGTCCATCGGGAAGATGTAGGTGGCCAGGTTAAGCAGCAGCGGGTAGGGCTCGGCGGTCTTGAACTCCACGGTGGCCGCGTCCACGGCGGTCACGCTCTCGATGGGCGCGAAGATCGCCTTGAAGTCGGGGCTGCGCTTGAGGCGCTCGACGGTCCACACCACATCCTTGGCGGTGAAGGCGTTGCCGGTGTGGAATTCAACACCCTCGCGCAGGGTCATGCGCATGGTGGTGTCGTCGACCTGCTCCCAGGCGGTGGCCAGGCGCGGCTCGAACTCCAGGTCCTGGGTCCAGCGGACCAGCGGGTCGTGGGTCATGTGCGACAGCTGCAGGATGCCGCCGGAGAGCTGCTCATGGATATCCAGCGATACCGGGTCGGCATCGTAGGCCATGCGCAGGGTGGTCTCGGCGCTGGCGGTGGCGGGCAGCAGCGCCGCCCCGGTCATGGTGGCGCCGACGACGGAGGCAAGGAGGGTACGCTTGAACATCATGTCGGGTTCCCTTTCGGATTGTTGTGGGTGCGCGATCACGGCACGCGGCGATTGCCCCTCACAACATAGAGACCCGACGGCGCCCGTCACAATCGAAATTCCGACTGGCGCCATGCGCGGGATGAATCGACGAGGAAAATGTTACACCTTGGTCTCTTGGTCTAAGGCGATACGCCCGTGATCCGGTAGAGGTCGGCGGCCTCGTCCAGGCCGGCGATGGTGCAGTCGAGGTCCTTCACCCGCCCGTCGGCGAGGCCGTAGACCCAGCCGTGCAACCACACCTCCTGGCCGCGCTGCCAGGCGTGCTGGATGATCTTGGTGCGGCTCAGCCGGGTCACCTGGGCGCAGGCGTTGAGTTCGCACATGCGGTCCACCCGCTCGGCCAGCGGAAGCGGCGCCAGCTCGTCGCGATGCAGGTAGTAGAGCTCGCGCACCGAGTGCAGCCAGTTGTCCACCATGCCGTTGTCGCCGCCCTCCACGGCGGCACGGATGCCACCGCAGCCATAGTGGCCCACCACCATGATATGGCGCACCTTGAGCACGTCCACGGCGTACTGCAGCACCGAGAGGGCGTTGAGGTCGTTGTGGTGCACCAGGTTGGCGACGTTGCGGTGCACGAAGACCTCCCCCGGCGGCAGGTCGATGATCTGGTTGGCCGGTACCCGGCTGTCGGAGCAGCCGATCCACAGGTAGTCGGGGTTCTGCTGGTTCGACAGACGGGTAAAGAAGTCGGGATCGTCGCGGCGCACGGCCTCGGCCCAGGCACGATTCTTCTCCAGCAGGCTCTCGATTTCCTTTCTCATGGCGGGCTCTTCGCTAACGGGTGGGTGGCGCCCTTTTACCCCCGGCGCCGGCGAGGGTCAACCGCGAGCGACGGGTGCGACCAGGGCTATCGCAGTTAC